>JAAYWU010000294.1 GCA_012516295.1 Clostridiales bacterium
CCTTATATTCAATTGAAAAAAGCCGTTTTGCGAAGAAGGAAAGAACCCGAAGGCAAAAAAAATAAAACATAAAATCAAGCCTTACATTTTTTCAAATGCTTTCAAATCGCGCTCACGAAGCTCAATAATTTTATTCATCACAAAGAGGGAAGCGTTACGGAATTCCGTACCGGTGCCTTTTTCGATTCCCAACTCCTCCGGCTGTATCAGTTTTCCAAACGATACCATGCATTTTTCAAAGACTTTGGGGACTCCTCCGCTCTTTGCGGTAATACAGCATGGAAGAATGGGCGCATTGTTTTTATACGCCAGCATGACCGCCCCCGCCTTTGGCTGTAAGGGCGTCCCGGTTTTCGAGCGCGTTCCTTCAATAAAAACGCCCAGCGCCTGGCCGTTTTGCAGGAGCTCTTGGGCTCTGTTGATTGCGGACATATCCCCTTTCCCCCTTTGTACGGGGAAAGCGCCAAGCCCGGAAAGAATAAGGCCAAACGCCTTATTTTTAAAAAGCTCCGATTTTGACATATAAAAAATCTGGCGGCGCTGCGAAAAAGCAAGCCGCAGCGGATCGGAATTGCTGATATGATTGCAGCAGACAACTACTTTTCCGGTAGGCGGCATATTGTCGCTATCATTAACCTGATAAGGCATAAATAATCTTGCCACAGGCTGGATACATATTTTCCCAAAATTATACAGAGGTGTACGCTTCATTTAGTATCACCAGTTTCAATTATTTTCGTTCAGCTTCTTTTTAATAATCGACAGCAGCTTTTCAATCGATTGTTCCAATGTCATTCCCGTAGTATCCACCACAATCGCTGTTTCGGCCGGAACAAGCGGCGCAACTGTACGGTGCGAATCGTTGTAATCCCGCTTTTTTAAATCAGCCAAAACGTCGTCAAACTGCACCTGTTCGCCCTTTTCCCTCAGCTCCGCATATCTTCTTGCCGCGCGTTCCTCCGGCGATGCAGTCAGGAAAATTTTCACCTGTGCATCCGGAAGGACAACCGTGCCTATATCACGCCCGTCCATAATGACATTATTTGTTTTCGCTATATCCTGCTGCAAGGAGAACAAAAACTTCCGCACCTCCGGAATGGCAGAAACATCGGAAGCCGCCATGGAAACTTCCGGCGTACGGATATCGCCCGTAACATCCCTATCCCCTAAATAAACCTTTTGCTCCCCGTTTTGAAAAGCAAGCCGGATTTTCACCTGGTCCAAAAGTGGGCAAACCGCCGCGGAGTCGGAAGGAGCAACCCCTTTTTGTAACATAAACAGGCCGACCGCGCGGTACAAAGCGCCGGTGTCGACATAAATATAGCCGAGCTCCGCCGCCGCCCGGCGCGCGATGGTGCTTTTCCCGGCCCCTGCCGGGCCGTCAATGGCAATTGCTATCATTCGTTTGCTTCTCCCTTGTCTATTATAGAGTCAGCCGCAAGGCGGCCGGTGCTGAACGCAATCTGCAGATTAAAGCCACCGGTATAGGCGTCCACATCAATGACTTCCCCGGCAAAATAAAGGCCTTTCACCAATTTGGACTGCATTGTCTTTGGGTTGATTTCGCTGACCTTAACGCCCCCGGAAGTAACGATCGCCTCTTCGATCGGCCGAAAAGCCGTCACCTGCAATTCATAGGATTTCAAAAGGCCCGCAAAAGCACGGCGCATTTCCTTTGTAATTTGGTTGCATTTCCTTTCCGGCGGTATTCCGGATTTCGAAACCATTACGGGAATCATCTTTCGCGGCAGCAGCGCGGATAAGGAGTTGCAAAAATCCCGATTCTGATTCTTTGCAAAATCGCGCTGCAGGCGCGCGTCAAGCTGTTCCATACTGAGCGCGGGCTTCAGATCGATATAAATATGATAACGGCCCGGCTCCATATCCCGCATATGCGCGCTCGCGCTTAATATAATCGGACCGGAAACGCCGAAATGCGTAAAGAGCATTTCGCCAAAATCCGTATAGATTGTTGTTTTCTTTTTCGTAGCCA
>JAAYWU010000295.1 GCA_012516295.1 Clostridiales bacterium
ATTATGGCTGGTGTAAGCACGCGGCACAAAGCACAGAAACCGCGGTTCGTATTCGTTTACAACACTTTTTTGATAAACCCCTATTCCAAATAAAGAAGCCGTCCGATACCGGACGGCTTCTTTATAAAAAAGTATCCCTGCCATCCAAACGCACTAGTCCAGAACGTTTGGATGGCAGGGATTTTTTAATGGCAGCAATCGCAGGACATTCCGTGCGTTACACGGTCATTCAGCTCCGCCAGCTTTGCATTATTCCAGCGGTCCGTTGTCCCGACAAGATAGCCGGTAATGCGGCGAATGCGCTCAAACGGAACCGGCGTCAGTTCATAGGTAAGATTCACATAGTCGCCGTCCACTTCAATCTGTAAAGTTTTCAGCGTCCGCCCGGGATTTTTGTCCTCAAGGTACTGGACATAACGATCGATCTCCTTTTGTTCCAACTCTCCGCCTGTAACAACGATATCAGTCATTGCCAACACTCCTTTGCTGTTCTGTATATTTAAAAATACTCCATATTGTGGTAATTGTCAATACTATGCACATAATATTGTGCTATCGTTTCGTAAAATCCCATCTTGATTTCAATGAGAAAACAAGGGAAGTTCCCATTGGGCCATGGGACACAACCGCCGATTGGTTTGTAAATTTTATTCTTTGCCGCCATAAAGTGCATAATCAGAAAATTCCGGCAGATACTTTTTATGGAGGTGAGATGCATGTCAAACAAAAATCCGTTTACAAACCCGGAGATGCAGCAATATTTTGCTTCGCTGCCTGCCTTCGTACAGGAAACGATTGAACAAAGCGGAGTCCAATTTGATTCTCTTGAACAGCTTCGTACATTTGTAGACAGCCTGAACAGTAATAATTGATCTCTAAAAGCGAGACTGTGTGGTCTCGTTTTTTTGTTTGAAGCGGCGCCATTTCCCCAAGTCGATTGCTCGTTCGGCGATTGAAAACGTAATCATGGCGGATTTTTTCGACAGCAAGTCAAAAATAGTCCACAGCGTGCCGTTATGCTATACTGGTCTTATCACATACAAACCGGTCGTATTGCGTGCAGACAAAGCCTGCCGGAGAGGGAAAAGGGAATCACACCTTGCGGACAGGAGGTTTCTACTCCGGTTGTCAACATGGGTGTTTAGGCTCATCCGGAGAGATGCCGCGTAATTAGGGTTGCAAAACAAAAAAATCCCCGCCAGCCTTGGCTGGCGGGGATCGCTCGTTATTCTATTACGCTGCATTTGTTTTCGGCAACACAAACACCGCTGCTTCAACCGCGCCGTCAATGATCTTTTCCATATCCGGCGTGATTTCCACATTGGCGGCGGTAAGATAATCCTTAACCAACTGGACTGCCGTCGCCTTGCGCTGGTCTGCGGAAATCTGGTTCGATTTGTTCATCTGCTCCGCCGCGTTTACACTCTTTTCGGCAAGCTCGACCACTTTATCAACAACCGCAACGCCGGGCAGCCCCGGAAGCGCGACCTGAACGCCGTCGAGGATAATATCAGCCGTTCTCAATCCAGCCTGTGCCGAAGCAATAATCTGTTCGGTCTGAACGCCCTTCTTCTCCAGCAGCGGGATAAGCACCGCCGAAGTAAGAGCCATTCCGCCGACAATTCCAATGATCAATATAAGGATTTCATAGTGATTCATCGAATCCCTCTTTTCTTTCTTTATTTTATGTGGGCAACGAATTGCTTTACATCATTTACGTAAATGCCGGTGGCCTTGCCCAAGCCGCCGAATCCGACGATGTAATAAAAGTAGTCGTTCCCGGATTGGTAACGCGGCAGGAGGGTTACGACACCGCCTGTGCCGGCGTTTACCTTCGGTGTGGATTCCGCGGTCACCTTGAACTGATAATGCCCGCCCGGAGCAAGTTTTACATCGGTTGTCGTATCGCATTTGAACGACGGGCCGGTGACATACTCCAGCCAAGGAGATTTGAACCAATATGTCCACGGGCGGTCTTTCACGCGGGTTTTGACTACGCCGTAATATGTACCTCTGGCTTCAATCGCCCAGCCGTTGCCGATATACACACCGAAATGCCCGTTCATATGTAAGCAAATACCGGGGATTTCCGGGAGGGTCGAATGGAGCCTTTTTCTTTCGCGTGATTGAACGCACCGTTCGCGGAAGTATCGTATTTGCTTTGGTATCCGCAATGCGTTCTGCATAAATATAACCTGTTTTATTTTCAACATATATTACAGTATTTATAGATGATACTAATACGTACAGTGGCTCACGTGATGTGGTATTAATTTCATCGTAAGGTGATAACGTATAAGGATTAAAAGCACAAATACAATATTCATTATCATCAGTATATTTACACGTAGAAAATGCCATATTTTCGTTCTTGCATTGCAAAGAAGCACTTGTAATACCACATGGATAAGAATATTTGCCACTACTACCAGCTTTAACTTTTCCGCTTATTTTAGATGTAAAAATATCACCAGTTCGTGTATATACATTCATCCATCCATCGCTCTTCATACCTATTATAAAATCACCAGTAGGACTCCAACAAACTGCATATATCCAACCACTTCCGAATCTTGTTAATTGGGCAAAATTACCATCCGATTGCTTTTTATATATTGATATACCGCCATTAGTTCCAATAGCTAAATAATTGCAGTCTGGTGAAAACTCAGCGTCATAAATGGAGTCAGTAGTAATTTGTGTTACACTATTAAACATATCTCCTGTACGTTTAATTAGGGCAACGCCGTACAATAGCAGATTTAAAGACGAGTTACCCGAGCCATTCCACAAATCGGCGAACTATTGTTGAAAACTTAACGTGCAGGCAACCCCAATCAGGCCGTCAAGCAACGCTTGTCAGCCAGATACAGATTTGCCAGCGCGAACATCATATTCAGTTTTGCAGTCTGCTTTCGCAGACCTCGGTATCGTGTTTTTCGGTACCGAAACAAACCTTTGACTACACCGAAAACGTGTTCTACTTTTGCACGGACCGATGACTTTTCATGTTCCCGTCGCTTAATCTGCGCCTGGGAACGAATGGAGTTGTTCCTGCTTTGCGATGGCCGTTTATTGATTTTGTATCTGATTCTTTTTCCGCTTTTGTTACGGGTTATTGCATCTTCACGCTTTTCGGCTCCGATATACCCGCTGTCGACATGACCAACTTCCTCTTGGCCGTTCAGAAGCTGCGAAGTAACGGTAACATCGTGAACATTCGCTCCTGTAACAACTACCGTATGAACCAAACCGCTGTCTTTGTCAACGCCGATATGTGCTTTGTAGCCAAACCGCCATTCATTACCCTTTTTAGTCTGATGGGCGTCCGGATCCCGTTTCTTTTCCCGGTTTTTCGTCGAACTCGGCGCATTGATAATTGTGGAATCCACAATCGTTCCCTTTTTCAATATCAGCCCTTTTGCCTGCAGCAACGTCAGAACCTGCCCAAAAAGCTTTTCCTGCAAGCCATTTTCGGTCAGTATATTACGAAAACGGCCGATCGTATCTCCATCCGGAACCTGGTGGGAGGACTCTACCCCGCAGAACCACGCGAACGCATGACTGTCGATTACTTCATCGGCTGTTTTCATATCGGATATGTCATAGAGGTTTTGAAGCACGTGAAGCCGCAGCATTAATTCCAGATTGAATGGCTTGTTCCCGCGCTCTCCTTTGTAATAGCACGGTTCGACTAAAGACACCCATTCGCCCCACGGAATTATCTTGTCCATCTGCTCCAGAAATTCTTTTTTCCTCGTTTTTGCCTGCGCCAGCTCATCGCTTATTGCGCTCAGCGATAGTTGTTTATCCATGGTTTAATTGTACCATTATTAGACTCTCTTCGCTATATAATTCTGTGCGGTGTTTCCCTAATATCAATTATGGAGACAAGGAGGTTTTTTGCAAAAGACCAGCCTTGTTATTTTTATATAT
The DNA here is from genome assembly GCA_012516295.1 of Clostridiales bacterium. GTDB lineage: Bacteria > Bacillota > Clostridia > Oscillospirales > Acutalibacteraceae > Caproiciproducens. The sequence continues at coordinate 3,937 of JAAYWU010000295.1, forward strand.
GGGGAGGTGTTGATTTGAGTAAATATACAAAAAATGATATTATCAGTATGATTGAAGAGAATAACGTGAAATTTATTCGTCTTCAGTTTACGGATATATTCGGCACATTGAAAAATGTTGCGATCACTACCAGCCAGATCGAAAAGGCTTTGGATAATAAGTGCATGTTCGACGGATCGTCCATCGAAGGCTTTGTGCGGATTGAAGAGTCGGATATGTATCTTAGGCCGGACCTGGATTCGTTTGTGATTTTGCCCTGGCACACCCAGCACGGCAGGATTGCCCGCCTGATCTGCGATATTTATACCCCCGATGGGAACCCGTTTGAAGGGGACCCCCGCTATATACTGAAAAGGACGCTCAAAGAGGCGGCGGACATGGGATATGCGTTCAATGTCGGGCCGGAGTGCGAATTCTTTCTGTTTAACACCGATGAATTCGGTCATCCCACAACTGTCACCTATGATACTGCGGGATATTTTGACCTTGGCCCCTCTGATTTGGGGGAAAGCGCGCGCCGGGACATCTGCCTGAATCTTGAAGAAATGGGGTTTGAAATAGAAGCTTCCCATCATGAAGTGGCGATTGCGCAGCATGAAATTGATTTTAAATACAGCGAGGCGCTTTCCGCCGCGGATAATATCCTCACCTTTAAGATGGTCGTAAAATCCTGTGCGGATTCCCATGGGCTTTGTGCCACCTTTATGCCCAAGCCGGTTTATGGCCGCTGCGGTTCCGGCATGCACACCAATATGTCGCTGTTTCAAAACGGGGAAAATGCTTTCTATGACCCGAAAAGTGAAACCGGGCTGAGCCATATCACCTTTAATTTTATCGCCGGAATTATGAAGCATATTAAGGGAATATGCGCGCTTACCAATCCGCTTGTGAATTCCTATAAGCGGCTGGTTCCGGGCTACGAAGCCCCGTGCAATATTGCTTGGACGTTAAGCAACCGAAGCGCTTTGATCCGCGTTCCCGCCACAAGAGGGCTTGGAACCCGCGTGGAGCTTCGCAATCCGGACCCTGCCTGCAATCCGTACCTGGTGCTTGCCGTCCTTTTGGCTGCCGGGCTTGACGGCATAAAGAATGATTTGATGCCACCGGAAGCGGTTGCCGCCAACATTTATGATATTGACCTTCAGGGAAGAAAGGCTGCCGGAATCGAAGCGCTGCCGGAGGATTTGAAAAAGGCGGTTGATGAGATGAAGGCAGCCCCGTTTATTCGTGAAGTGCTGGGGAATCATGTCTTCAGCAAATATGTTGAAGCAAAGGAAAAGGAATGGTACGAGTATTCCACTACGGTTTCACAATGGGAGCTTGACCGGTATTTGAACAAGTTCTAACGGAAATGTACAGCATTCCGCGGAGTTGTATAATATGAGCAGTGTCCTTGTAGCGAATTCCAATGCGGATTACGCTCGAAAAATTTCCGCAGTACTCCGTACCTCCGGCTTGAATGTCAGCTGCGTCTGTACAACCGGTGCACAGACGATTGATTTTGCCAACCGGCATTATCACGGCGGGGTGGTTGTTTGTAGTGCGAAATTAAGGGATATGTCCGCGTTGAACCTGCCGGAGATTATCGGGCCGAATTATGATTTTTTGTTCCTGCTGAAATCACAGCAGTCGAAAATTGCCGGAGCACTTTCCTGTGCCAGCCTGATCCTGCCGATCAACCGCATGGATTTGGTTTCCTCGGTGAATATGCTTTTGAATCTTTCCGATTACACAAGCCTTACCGTGAAAAAGAAGCTGGCGCAAGGGGATTTTGATGAAAAACAGGTGATTGAACAGGCAAAAAACCGGATTATGGAGCGCAACTATTTTACAGAACCGCAGGCTTACCGGTTTATGCAGAAGAAAAGTATGAATTCCGGCAAAAAAATGATTGAAATAGCAATGATTATCTTAAATATGTAAAAGGAGGGATTGAGATGAAATTTACCAAAATGCAGGGAATAGGAAACGATTACCTCTATTTTAACTGCTTTGAGGAGAAAATAGAAAATCCATCCGAACTTGCGATAAAACTAAGCGACCGCCATTTTGGCGTCGGCTCTGATGGGATTATTCTGATCGAACCGTCCGACCATGCGGATTGCCGGATGGATATTTATAATTCCGACGGCTCCCGTGCAATGATGTGCGGCAACGGCATACGCTGTGTGGGAAAATATCTTTATGAACGCGGCCTTGTCCGGAAGGACGTGCTGAAAGTCGATACGCTGAGCGGCGTGAAAACGCTGTTTTTGGACGTGGAAAACGGCATTGTGCGTTCCGTAAAGGTGGATATGGGAAAGCCCGTATTTCGTCCTGCGGATATTCCGGTTATCTTTTCCAAGGAAACGGTTATTGATGAACCGGTTACTGTGGATGGAAGCGAATACAGAATTACCTGTGTTTCCATGGGAAACCCGCATTGCGTTTTGTTTGTAGACGACGTTGATGCGGTTCCGATTGAAACAATCGGAACCAAAATGGAACACGCCCCCATTTTCCCGGACAGGGCGAATATCGAATTTGTACAGGTGCTGAATTCCGGCGAAGCAAAGATGCGCGTTTGGGAACGCGGCGCGGGAGAAACCTGGGCCTTCGGAACCGGTGCCTGCGCTTCCGCGGTAAGCTGTGCGGTAAATCATAAAACAGGCCGAAAAGTAAAAATGCACCTTAAAGGCGGCGACCTAAGCATAGAATGGGACGATCAGACAGACACCGTCTTTATGCAAGGCCCCGCCGAATTTGTGTTTGACGGGACGATCGATTGAACGGAATAGATTGATGAAAGGAATGAATGGTTTTGCTGAAAGTTAATGAGAATTTTATTAAGCTGCCACCCAGTTATTTATTTGTAGATATTGCCAATAAGGTCAATGCGTTTTCAAAGCAGCATCCGGAAGTGGAGATTATACGCATGGGGATCGGCGATGTTACCCGCCCTTTGCCCAAAGCGGTTGTTGCCGCAATGCAGAAAGCCGCCGAAGAAATGGGAAAGGCGGAGACCTTCCGGGGCTATGGGCCGGAAGCGGGATATGAATTCCTGCGCTCGGCAATAGCGGAAAACGATTTCCAGAAGCGCGGCGGGG
>JAAYWU010000296.1 GCA_012516295.1 Clostridiales bacterium
ATTATATACAACTTGGTGGATCATATCCGGATCCCCGTCAACAAAAAGGCTTTCCGCGTCCTCAAGGCCCCGGATTTCCAGATTTTTATCCTCAATCGCTTTTTCAAACGACAAAAGGGCAATCAAAATGGTATTTGTCAAATCGAACCGCGCCGGGCGCAGCTTCAGTTCCCCGCTGTCAATCCTGGAAAGGGCCAGCATGGTGCGCACCAGGCGGGAAAGTCGTTTCACTTCCTGCGAAACAACCGTCAGGTAATGCTTCTGCTTTTCCGGCGGAATGGTTCCGTCCAAAATGCCGTCGATAAATCCGGCGATCGTCGTCATCGGCGTTTTCAGCTCGTGCGACACATTCGCCACAAAGTTGCGGCTCGCGTTTTCGCCGGAGGCCAGCGACCTTGCCATGTTGTTGAACGCCATCGCAAGCTGGCCGATTTCATCCTCACTCGTAACCGGCACGCGCACGGAGAAATCCCCTTTCCCGAACGAATGGGCCGCCGCCGCCATGTTCCGCAGCGGGCGCACCAATTTGTACGAAAACAGCCAAACCGCACAGAACGAGATGATGAACGCCGCAATCGCGGCCAGCAGGAACACGCGCATAATCTCGCCGAGAAAAATGTTGAAAGAGCGCACATTGTAAGCGGTAAACACCGCGCCGATTATGGTTTTGCTTCCGTCCACATTCATAACGGTAATCGGAACGCCCACAACATAATAGGGCTGGCTGTAAATCCCGCCCATGGTGCCTTGCGCGGTGTACCCCCCTGCAACGACCTTTTGAATGATGTCCTGGCTGACCTGCCTGGTTTCGTTTACCGCGCTCTCGCTGTCATAGGAAGCAATTTCAATCTGCCCGGACAGCCGCGTAACAAAAATGTCCGCGTCAATGTTTTCGGAAAACGCCGCGATAAACACCTTCATGCGCTTCCCGTCAATGGAATAGAAATTATCCTGTACGGAAGTAACGCTGTTCGCGGCAATCGTTGCCACGCTTTCCGCGTTTTTGCGGAGCAGCGCGCATTTTTCCGAGCGCCAGTAATTGGAAACGAAGATCAGCATAACAAAGCTTAAAAACAGAAAGCTGATCACAACAATCAGGGAAGTAATCCGTAAATATTTTTTAAAAAGCGTTTTTCGCATTTCTTATTCCTTAACTTCAAACTTATAGCCAACGCCCCAAACGGTTTTCAAAGCCCATTTGTCGGAAACGCCCTCGAGCTTTTCCCTCAGCCGTTTCACGTGGACATCGACCGTACGGCTGTCGCCGTAATAATCAAAGCCCCATACCTCGTCCAGAAGCTGGTCGCGTGTGAAAACACGGTTCGGATTGCTTGCCAGATGGTAAATCAGCTCCATTTCCTTCGGCGGGGTATCAATCTGCACGCCGTTTACGCGCAGTTCATAGTTCGTCAAATTGATGGAAAGCTTATCGTACTTCACTTCTTTAACGGTTTCATCGCCGTTTTTGCCCAACCTGCGAAGGACTGCCTTAATCCGCGCCACTACTTCCTTCGCTTCAAACGGTTTCACCACATAGTCGTCCGCGCCCAGCTCAAGGCCCAGCACTTTATCGAACACTTCGCCCTTTGCTGTGAGCATGATAATCGGGCATTGTGATTTCTTGCGGATCTCGCGGCAGACCTGCCAGCCGTCCAGCTCGGGCAGCATGATGTCAAGCATAATCAGATCCGGCTCTTCCGTTTCGAAAGCCTCCAACGCCTTGCGGCCATCATTAGCAATGACAACCTCGTAACCTTCTTTTTCGATATAGAGACGCAAAAGCTCTCATATATTCTTGTCGTCGTCAACCACTAATATTTTTCAAACCGGCATTTTTATCCTCCTTCATACCCCCGTGGTAAATTTTTGACAATTCTCCTATTTTGATTATACGGGAATTCGCTGAAAAAGTCATGAATTTTTTATAAAAGTTTTTGAAGATTGTGTGAATGCCGGAAAACACAGCCCGCTACTTCCTAGGGTTTGCAGGGCATTCCCAAAAATGCGCCGTTTTTCTTCTGCCTTCTGAAGCGTCCATGCTGCAAAAAAACCGGACGCGGGTGCATGACCCTGCGTCCGGCTTTTTCAGGGCGCCGAAGCGCCCTTTACCGCTATGCAAAAGTATCAACGCTTATTTCGAAATACTGTTCAAAAGCCCGCCCTTTTCGATAATATTCTGAATAAACGGCGGGAAAGGCTGTGCCTTATAGCTTTTTCCGTTTGTCCGGTTTTGGATCACGCCGGTGTCAAAATCAATTTCCACCTCATCGCCGTTCCGGATATCCCGCGCAGCCTCGGCACATTCCAGAATCGGCAGGCCGATATTGATTGCGTTGCGGTAAAAAATACGGGCGAATGTTTCGGCAATCACACAGGAAATCCCGCTCGCCTGAATCGCAATCGGGGCGTTCTCGCGCGAAGAGCCGCAGCCGAAATTTTTCGCGGCGACGAGGATATCGCCCTTTTTTACCTTCTTGACAAAATCCGCGTCGATATCCTCCATGCAGTGTGCGGCCAGCTCCGTGTGGGAAGCCGTATTCAAATACCTTGCGGGGATAATCACGTCCGTATCGACGTTGTCCCCGTATTTGTGTACAAATCCATGCGCTTTCATTTCTGCTCCCCCTCTGTCAGTTGTTCCGGATCGGTAATATAGCCGGTTACGGCGCTTGCCGCCGCCACGGCCGGGCTTGCCAGATAGACTTCCGATTCAATATGCCCCATGCGGCCGACAAAATTGCGGTTGGTTGTGGAAATCGCGCGCTCCCCCTTGCCGAGGATGCCCATGTGCCCGCCAAGGCAGGGTCCGCAGGTCGGCGTGCTGAACACCGCCCCGGCTTCGACGAAGATTTCCGCCAGCCCCTCGCGCAGCGCCTGCAGATAAATCGCCTGTGTGCCCGGCAGGATGATGCAGCGCACATCCTTCGCAACCTTCCTGCCCTTGAAAATCGCCGCTGCCGCGCGCAGGTCTTCCATCCGCCCGTTCGTGCAGGAGCCGATCACGCTCTGGTCGATTTTGATTTTCCCGACTTCATCAATGGTCCTTGTATTTTCCGGAAGATGCGGGAACGCAACGGTCG
>JAAYWU010000297.1 GCA_012516295.1 Clostridiales bacterium
CCTTCGTTTCCTGTAAAAAATGCGGACAGGTTGTCATGTGCCCGCATTGCAGTATCTCTCTTACGTACCATTCCGCGAATAAACGTCTGATGTGCCATTACTGCGGTTATTCCATTCCGTTTACCAAGGAATGCCCGCAATGCCACGAGAATCAGGTTTACTATACGGGCTGGGGAACACAGCGCGCCGAGCAGCAGCTGCAGGAGCTTTTGCCGGATGCGCGCATTTTGCGGCTGGACACCGATTCCACCATGACGCGCTTTGCTTACGAAAAAAAACTCCGGCTTTTTGCACAGGGGGAGTACGATATCATTGTGGGAACGCAGATGGTGGCGAAAGGGCTTGATTTTGAAAACGTTACGCTGGTCGGTGTTCTTTCCGCCGACCAGACATTATACAGCGACGATTTTCGCAGCTATGAACGCGCGTTTGATCTTATAACGCAGGTTGTCGGCCGCTCCGGCCGGGGCAAGTTTGCCGGAAGGGCGATCATTCAAACATTTACCCCGGAAAATTCTATTTTGAGGCTTGCCGCGCGGCAGGATTATCAGGAGTTTTATAAGGGCGAAATTGCTATCCGGAAAGCGATGCTTTACCCTCCTTATTCCGATATCTGCGTCATTGGTTTTGTGGGAAATATGCAGGATCGGGTACATAAAGCCAGCAAAGCCTTTTTGAGCAACCTTGCTTTTCTGGCGAAAAGCGAATACCCCGAACAGCCGATGAGGGTATTAAATCCGGCGCCCGCATTAATCGGCAAGGTAAATAATAAATATAGATATAAATTAATCATTAAATGCCGCAATAACGCAAAATTACGGGAAATGATTTCCCGGCTGCTGATTCAGTTTTCAGAAAACCGTGAATATAAATCCGTTACTGTTTTTGCTGATATGAATCCGGATAGCATTCTATAAAGTGGAGGTATAATTATGGCAATTCGAAACATTATAAAAGAAGGAGACCCTTTTCTAAATAAAGTTAGCCGTCCTGTTGAGAAATTTGACAAGAAACTGGCTCAGTTGCTGGATGACATGCAGGAAACCATGCATGATGCGGACGGTGTCGGGTTGGCGGCGCCGCAGGTAGGAATTCTGCGCCGCGCCGTTGTCATCGATATTGGCGAGGGCCCGATCGAGCTGATTAATCCGGTTTTTCTTGAACAAAGCGGAGAACAGGAACCCTTAGAAGGATGCCTTTCCTCCCCCGGGCAATACGGGATTACCAAGCGCCCAATGCACGTTAAGGTGCGGGCGCAGAATCGAAAAGGCGAGTTTTTTGAAATCGAAGGAGACAAATTGCTGGCTACGGTTTTCTGCCATGAAATCGACCATCTCGACGGTATCCTTTTTAAATCCCATGTAATCCATATGCTCAGCGAGGAAGAATTAGCGAACTTAAAATAATGAATTGGGTGATTCAATGCGTATCATTTTTATGGGTACACCGGATTTTGCCGTGCCGTGCCTGCAATCCATCATCGAAAAGCATACGGTCTGTGCGGTCTTTACACAGCCGGATAAGCCGAAGGGCAGGGGCTATGCGCTGACCCCGCCGCCGGTGAAGGTGCTTGCGCAGGAAAAGAACATTCCCGTTTACCAGCCGAAAACCTTGCGCACAGAGGAAGCGGCGCAATTGATCCGGGACCTTAATCCGGATGCGATTGTCGGCGTGGCATACGGGAAAATTCTGCCCAAAGAAATCCTTGCGGTTCCGCCTTACGGCTGCATTAATGTTCATGCTTCCCTTCTTCCGAAATACCGCGGGGCGGCGCCGATTCAGTGGGCGGTCATCAACGGAGAAAAGGAAACCGGCGTTACAACCATGTATATGGCGGAAGGGCTGGACACCGGCGATATGCTGTTAAAAGAAAAAACAGAAATCGGACCGGAGGAAACGGCGGGAGAACTGCACGACCGGCTTTCTCAGCTCGGCGCAGAACTGATTATAAAGACGCTTCAAGGGATTGAAGAGGGCACCATACAGCGAATCCCGCAGGGGGATTCGGAAACCTGCTACGCTTCCATGCTGACAAAAGAGCTTTCCCATGTCGATTGGAACAAACCGGCGCAGGAAATTCATAATTTGGTGCGGGGGCTGTCCCCGTGGCCGGTTGCGAATACGACTTTCCACGGCAAGCTTTTGAAGATACACAAAACCAAAATTGCGGATGGCTATTCGGGAGAAGCGGGGCATCCGGTAAACGCGAACGGCGCGTTTATTGTCTGTTGTGGAGGCAATACGGCGCTGGAATTACTGGAAGTCCAGTATGAAGGCAAAAAAAGGATGAGCGGAAAGGATTTTCTGCGCGGGCATCCGATTGAAGAAGATATGATTTTACGATAAACGAGGTGTTTTCAATGGGATTCTATTATTTTGACTATACATATTTCATATTTATTCTTCCGGATCTGATCATCACCATGTATGCTC
>JAAYWU010000298.1 GCA_012516295.1 Clostridiales bacterium
CGGCATCATGGAAGGGCCGTTGATCGTGATGACCCGGAAGAGAAGGGTAAAGATTACGATAATGATGACCAGCGCCGGAATCAGCGCCTCCACCCATTCATAGCAGCTTAAAGTGAAGCTGCTTTTAGACGGTTCGGCAGGTACTTCCGAGGTTGTATTCGGATTCAAAAACGCCACCTCTTTCAAGTAAGATCAAAGGATAAAGCAAAAAAGGGACACATACATGTCCCTTAAAATCATGATCAAACAGATTATCTGATCTGCTCTTTTACTTTTGCCGCCTTGCCGACTCTGTCGCGCAGGTAGTAGAGCTTCGCTCTGCGGACACGGCCCTTGCGGACAATTTCAACACCCTTAACATTTGGAGAATGAACCGGGAATACTCTTTCGACACCAACGCCGTAAGAAACGCGTCTTACAGTGAAGGTTTCGGAAATGCCGCTGCCCTTGCGAGCGGTAACGGTACCCTCAAAAACCTGAATTCTTTCTCTTTCGCCTTCTCTGATGTTTACGTTTACCCTTACGGTATCGCCAACTTCAAATTCAGGAATTTCCTTTTTTACGGAATCCTGTGCAATTAATTTCAATGCATCCATGGAATAAATCCTCCTTAATAATTCAGACATTCATGCTGTAGACAGCAGAGGACTGCCCGCTTCAATGTCGCGGTAAAACCGGGCATTGAACCCCACCAATGAAACATCGGCGGATCCAAACGCCTATATATCATACCACAATACGCCAAAAAGCGCAATAACTTTTTTACAGTTATTCAAAGATTCGAAAATCAGCGTTATAAAGATTGATTCTCCTTATATCCGCATAAAAGTCCAGCTTCAAATACTTTTTAATCGCGTCGCAGATCAGCAAGGGGTTCACATTCATGTTGCTTCCGGCCGGAAGCACGGTTTGGATTTCAACAATCCCCGTTTTCGGCGCGATCTCCGTCTTTCCCAGAAACGGTTTGATGTCCAGGTCCACGATTCCGCTTTTTGTATGCTTCGGCACGATGATATTTTCCTGTTCCAGCATTCCTTTTATTCGGGAAACCGCTTCTTCCGCACAGATATTCTCTGTTTCCAGCTCCATAATAAAGGAAGCGTAGGCGATTTCGCCTGGCTTCATAACCGGTTCGGTTGCATCAAATACGGGAATATCGTCCGGAAGGGCTGCGTTCAGTCGGCTGATGAGTTCCTCCCGGGTCAGTTCCGTATCCTCCAGTCGGATATCCATACTCTCCCGTTCCCCCGCAATACCAAGGGAGAGCGGCAATGCAAAGGTAATAAATGCGTGGGGATTAAATCCCTGCGTATACCACAGCGGAATTTTTGCCTTATGGATTGCCCGCAGCATGCAGCGGTTTAAATCCAGATGCGAAATGAAACGGGCGGTTCCAATTTTTTTAAACCAGATTCGAACGTTTTTCAACACAGATTCCTCCTTTAAAGCAAGCTGCGCCGCAGGAGGAACATTGTTCCCGGCAATTGGGCGTCGTCTGATTGGCATACGCCCTTTTGCACTCCTCAATCAGAAAAGATTTTTTTACCCCGCAGTCAATATGGTCCCATGGCAGAACCTCGTCAAAGCTTCTTCTACGGTTTGCATAAAATGCCGGATCAATCCCGCAGTTTTGGAATGCTTCCAGCCATTTCTTAAGGGAAAAACAATCCTGCCAGCCGTCCATTTTGCAGCC
>JAAYWU010000299.1 GCA_012516295.1 Clostridiales bacterium
ACTCATACCTGCGCCTCCTCTGTTTCCGAGTCATAAAGGAAGCAACGCACCTTATGGCCGTCAATCTCCTTTAACGCGGGCGCTTCCCTGCGGCAGCGCTCCATGCACCGGTCACAGCGATCCGAAAAAGGACAGCCCGCGGGCATTTTCAGCGGATTCGGAACCATGCCCTTAATCATATACAGCGGCCCGTCGCTTTCAACATCCAGCCGGGGGATGGATTTCATAAGCCCCAGCGTGTACGGATGCAGCGGGTTTGCGAACAAGGAACGCACGTCCGCCTCCTCCACAAGCTGGCCGCAGTACATAACGAGCACGCGGTCGGCGGCTTCGGAAACCACGCCAAGGTCGTGCGTAATGAGAAGCACCGCCATATTGAATTTTTCACGCATATTGTACAGCAGGTCAAGTATCTGCGCCTGAATCGTCACATCAAGCGCGGTGGTGGGTTCGTCCGCAATCAAAAGCTCGGGGCGGCAGGAAAGCGCCATGGCGATCATGACCCTCTGCCGCATGCCGCCGCTCATCTGATGCGGGTAATCCATCGCGCGCTCCCTCGGGGAAGGGATGCCGACAATCTCCAGCATATGTACCGCTCTTTCCCAAGCCTCTTTTTTCGAGAGCTTCATATGGGTCATAATGCTTTCCATAATCTGGTCCTTAATCCGGTAAACCGGATTCAATGAGGTCATCGGCTCCTGAAAGATCATGGAAATCTGGTCGCCCCGGATGGCCTGCATTTCCGAAGCGCTCTTTTTCAGAAGGTCCTCCCCTTTAAAGAGGATTTCGCCGCCGACCACTTTTCCGGGTTTCTGCACCAGCCCCATCACGGAAAGCGAGGTAACGCTTTTCCCGGAACCGGATTCGCCGACAATCGCTAGGATCTCGCCTTTCTCGATGGAAAAGCTGATATCGTTCACCGCCTTGACGGTGCCGTGCTTTAACTGAAATTCTGTTTGTAAATGGTTTACTTCAAGCAACATGAAAACTCACCGCCCTCAATTCTTTCTCATTTTCGGATCCAGCGCGTCGCGCAGGCCGTCGCCCAGCAGATTAAACGCCAGAACCGTCAGAGTAATGGCAATGCCGGGGAATATCAGGGTGTAGGGCGCGGTGAAAATAAAGCCCCTTGCCCGGCCCAGCATATCGCCCCATTCGGCTGCCGGCGGCTGTACGCCAAGGCCCAGGAAGCCAAGCGCCGCGGTGTCGAGCACGGCGGTGGAGATACCCAGCGTCGCCCGGACCACAATGGAGGAAAGAACGTTGGGAAGGATATGTTTAAAAATAATGCGGCTGCTTTTATTGCCGATTACACGCGCCGCCTGCACATAATCATTCTCTTTAACGGACAGGATACAGCCGCGCACAATTCGCGCGTACTCCGGAATGGAAACAAGGCCGATGGCAATGACCGCCTTGTCAAGGCCCTTGCCAAGCGCCGCCATGAAGGCGATTGCCAGAAGGATGGAGGGAATCGCAAGCATCATGTCCATAAAGCGCATGATTACGGTGTCCACCTTACCCCCGCGGTATCCGGCGATGGAACCGAGCACTACGCCGATGGTCAGGGAAATGGCAACCGCGCTCAGTCCCACGGTAAGGGAAATGCGCGTGCCGGCAATTACGCGGCTGAAAATATCGCGGCCAAGCTGGTCGGTGCCGAACCAATGCTCCGAATTCGGCCAGATGAAGCTTTTCGTCATGTCGGAAAGATTGGGGTCATAGGGCATAATCAGCGGCCCGAACAGGGCGACAAGAACGAGGAACAGGATGACAAACAGGCCGGTAAGGGCGGCTTTGTCCTCGCAAAGCGACTCCCACATCTCTTTCAGCCGGGACTCCGGCTTTTCAAGGAGGTCGGCGGTCTGCTCCAAAAATTCGGACTGCGGAAGTTCCGCGTGTTGCAGACTCATAACCGGCTAGCCCTCCTTCTTTGAAAATTTAATGCGGGGATCGATCAGCGCATAAACGATGTCCACCACAAGGTTGATCAGTACGAAAATAAAGGCAATCAGCAGAACCACGCCCTGAACAACCGGAAAGTCGGATTTCAGGATGCATTCCACCGTATAATTGCCGATTCCCGGCCAGGAAAACACGGTTTCCGTCAGCACCGCGCCGCCCAAAAGGGAGCCGAGCTGCAAGCCGATGACCGTCGTAACCGGAATCATCGCGTTGCGCAGGGCATGGTGGGTCACCACCCGGTTTTCGGAAATGCCCTTTGCGCGCGCCGTGCGTATGTAATCCTGACTCATGGTTTCCAGCATGCTGGAACGCGTCATGCGGGTGATAATCGCCATCGAGTACATGCCAAGCGCTGCCGCGGGAAGAATCAGGTGACGCAGCGCGTCGACAAACGCTTCGGTGTCCCCGGAAACGAGTGTGTCGTAAATATAGAAACCGCTCGACACAACGGGCTGCAGCAGCGGATCGATTCTTCCGCCGGAGGTCAGGATGTGCCAGACGCCCGCAAACAGAATGATCAGCAAAATGC
>JAAYWU010000300.1 GCA_012516295.1 Clostridiales bacterium
CCTGATGGGCAATATCGATGACTTCCTTTAAAATATTCTCTTTTTCCGGCCCGCTGCTGGTCAGGCGCGCTTCCAGTTCAGGGACGCGGTCAAAATGGTCTTCGATCAGGCCTTTGCCGCGGTTTGTAATGATCAGGATATCTTTGATGCCGGAACGGACAGCTTCCTCCACAATGTATTGGATTGCCGGCTTGTCCACGATGGGCAGCATTTCCTTCGGCATGGATTTTGTCGCAGGCAGAACGCGGGTTCCCAGTCCTGCGGCAGGAATGACAGCTTTGGTAACTTTCATGAATTAACAACTCCTAATACACAATTATAAGATTTGAGGAAGATACATTACAATCAGATAGCAGATCAAAAGGCAGATTGCGAGTGCCGAGTTTACGCCGCCTTGTTCCTGGTACTGAATCGCAGCGTGGGTAACATCCGGCGCCTCCTGCCGGATTTGCTTTACCTTGCTCACGCAATGCTTCAAATACCATTTGTTTCCGTTAAATCCGACAATCAGCATAATAATCAGCTGGATTACGGCGATAATGGTCGGCAGGCAGAATAAAAACACCTGTTGGTCCGGCTGCTGGGCAAGCTGGGCAAGAACCTGCATCATCTGTGCATAAGTTACATTCGAGGAATCCAAGGAAATTCCCTCTTTTTGAAACATGGCCTGCAGCAAAGGGGTGGCAAAATGAATCGATACGTATGTGGAGATCAGATACAGAACCGTCATGACGGCGGTTACAATGGAACCGATTTTATACTGCTTCCGGTACAGCATCCAGCCCCCTGAAAAGAGGAATGCGCTGAAGTTGAACCGGTTTCTTCCAAAGCGTTTTAAGTTCATAAAAACAGGAAGATAATAAGGGGTGTTGTTTTGCACCAGCTTGGAAATATCCCCAACGGAAACATCGTCGATTTGCTCGTTCGGATTTACCCCGCCCATCGGATCAAATATAAAAGGAACCGGCCCTTGTTGAAAAGGAGCGCCGTACGGCGGGAAGCCGTTCTGCGGGTTCGCCGGATTTTGCTGGAATCCCGGAATATCCTGCTGATTTATTGTAAGGGACTGCCCGCAGCGGTCGCAGAACATCGCGTTTTGCGAATTCATGTTTCCACAGCGCGGACAGCGCTTTGTTTTACATTCTGCCCGATTCACAGGTTCCTTTTGGGCTTCCTGCTTTGGCGGCGCCCATGCGGTATTTGTGCCGTGTTTATCGGAGAAAACGCATTTGCCTTCACTCGCGTAACACGCGCGGTGATACGGAGCGCCGCAATCCGGGCAGACAACAATATCATCGTCGCGGGCAAAAGGCTTTCCGCAAACAGGGCAGTTTAAACCTGTATAATCAATCATTCTTTAACCTCCTGTAGAAAATATAAAGCGGCTTATTACCCTATTGTATATAATTTCCGTTAAAACTGCAACAATTTATCCGTAAATTTTCATCTCATTCACAATTCGCCTCTCCGCCGTTTCTGGCTTCGAAGCATCTCTTGGCACCCTCCTTTGGCA
>JAAYWU010000301.1 GCA_012516295.1 Clostridiales bacterium
GGTCAGCATGGCCTGCCTTTCAATAAGCTGGTCAAGCTCTTTCGGCTTTGCCTGCAGGCGGAGGTTTATCTCCTCAAGCTCTTTTTCCATTTGGAGCAATTCGGAAAAGACGGTCAAAACTTCATTGTAGGCGCTGCGGTTAAGGTCGCGGCAGACATGCTGCTCCATATAACCGAGCACGGTTGAATTCGCCTTGAAAATGTCCCCCGCGTCCGGCTGCAGCTCGCCGGTAAGTAGCTTCAGCAGGGTTGTTTTCCCCGAACCGTTCACGCCCACAAGCCCGATCCGGTCGTTTTCCTGTACTTCAAAGGAAACGCCGCTGAAAATCACGTTTGTGCCGAAGGATTTATTTAAATTGCTTGCGCTTAGCAAACCCATAATTTTACCTCTTTATATGTAAAGTGCGGAGCGTACGAGCCCCGCTCACATATTATAATGAAATAACGCGGTGAAATCAAGCATGCCACGTATGCAGCCTTAGCGCGTCGATGTTTTTCTGCTCGTTTAGAATATACTCTTCCGCCAGCTTTTTTGTTGGAATTTCAGCGCCGTCGAAAAGGTTGAGGTTCTTTGTCATATCGGAAATCCCGGCTTCGGTGCCGGTAATCATTACTTTTGCGATATGCGCCGGCGTTTTATTCGCGAACGTATTCATCCGCAGGGAACCGAGCGAAACCGCTTTTTTCAGGAACCGTTCCGAATCGGGCATCCTTCCGCTGTCACGCAGCATCTGCTTTGTTTTTTCGGCGATGAAAAGATAGTCTTCCTTCTGGCGTTCCGCCTGGCGGCGAAGCGGCGGCTCGTTCCGAACCTGGGGCAGAAGCATCTGAACCGCATCCAGCCTCAGCTGCGCCGTATGATAGATATGGTTGAGCAGAGAAGCGTTTTCATCCGTCTTTTTCCTTTGCATACTGTTCTCCCCAATTGTGTTTTAGCGTCTGCCGTTATCGTTTCCCGACGCCGCGTGTTTAAACTGGACTTTTCTTTTTCCTCGGGATATAATTTCATTTGAGGTGATTTTTATATGCGTTCCGGCATTTCCACAGCCTGTCTTTACCCCATGCACCTGGAACAGGCCCTTTCCACGCTAATTGAATTTGACTTCCGCATTTTTGAGGTGTTTATAAATACCAGCAGCGAATTAAAGCCGGATTATCTCCGGACATTAAAACAGATGACGGAAGACAGCGGCAGCTGTGTGAAATCCATCCATCCGTTTACCTCCGGATTCGAAAGCTATTTATTGTTTTCGGACTATGAGCGCCGCTTTTCTGACGGTCTTGAGTTTTATAAACACTATTTTCACGCTGCGAACCTTTTGGAAGCGAACATTCTCGTCCTTCATGGGCAGCGCAACGACAAGCGCAGCCGGATCAGCGAAAATGAATATTTTGAGCACTACGCCAGGCTGTTTGAATTGGGAAAATCCTTCGGCGTAACGGTGGCGCAGGAAAATGTGAACCTTTTCCGAAGCGACGATCCGAAATTTATTAGAAGGATGCGGAACTATCTCGGGGATGAATGCGCTTTTGTCCTTGATGTAAAACAGGCGGTGCGGGGAGGGGAAGACCCTTATGAAATGTGCGCTGCGATGGGAGAAAGGCTGGTTCATGTTCACATCAATGACAATAAGCCGGGGCAGGACTGCCTGCTGCCGGGAAGCGGCACCATGGATTTTGATGCGCTGAAACGCATCCTGGTGGAACATGGTTATTCGGGGGATTTGATTATTGAGGTTTACCGGCGCAATTTTGACCAATTGCAGGAGCTTGTCCATGCGAAAAGGGTTGTGGAATCCCTGACCGGCTAAAATTGCATATAGAAATCGGATGGAAAGAACGAAACGGTTTCCGCAGTTTTTGGGAATTCCGATAATGTTTCATTAAATGCTTGAAACCGAATTATAAAATATGGTATAATTACACAAAATACAAGATTGTTAGAGGTGATCCTACAATGCGGTGCCCTTACTGCGGACATGACGAGTCAAAGGTAATTGACTCACGCCCGACCGATGAAGGGGAGAGAATCCGTCGGCGAAGAGAATGCTTAAAATGTTCCAAACGCTTTACTACCTACGAAGTTATTGAAACGGTACCCATTGTGGTGATCAAAAAAGATAAATCGCGGGAGACTTTTGACCGCAACAAGCTTTTAAACGGTTTGCTGCGCGCGTGCGAAAAAAGGCCGGTTTCCATTGATATGCTGGAGCGGATTGTCGATGAAATTGAGAATATGCTTCAAAATTCGCTGGATCGAGAGGTTCCTTCCAGTTTAATCGGGAAATATGCGATGGAGAAATTGAAGGACATCGACGAAGTGGCATATGTCCGCTTTGCTTCGGTGTACCGCGAATTTAAAGATATCAATACCTTTATGGAAGAGTTAAACAGGATGATTAACAATAAATCCTGATAAAACATGCCCCCGGCTTGCCGGGGGCATGTTTTGCGTCTCTATCAAAATGATCTGTCCGCCCTTCCGGAAAAGCCGGGCGGCTGCGCGGCGGGCAAAATGCCGCAGCAGTACCGGTCAAACGCGCTTGGAGCGAATCCTTACAGTTTAATCGCAATTTCGTACTTTTTCAGCCAGAAATTGATTTGCAGTAAATATGCCATCCATTGCGGGCCGGCCATCAGCTGCCCGAACCACGGCTTTCCGTAATCGGATTTTTCCCTGAGCAGCTGTGCGGCGGCTGTCTTATCAATCAACTGATGGATCGGTGCGTCCTCGTCGGAAAGCACAGCGGCCAGCCTCTGCTTTACAATCAGCTCGTAAGCAGGGTTATGTGTTTTGGGGTAAGGGCTTTTTCTGCGCGCCAGAACATCTTCTGGCAGCCAGTCTTTTGCCGCGTCGCGCAGCAGGCTTTTCACGACGCCGTTGTGGTTTTTATATTCCCATGGCGCCTTGAACACATATTGGACAATCCGATGGTCAGCGTAGGGGACGCGGACTTCCAGCCCGCTTGCCATGCTGGCGCGATCCTTTCGGTCCAGAAGCGTGGACATGAACCAGTAGATGTTTAAATAGGAAATTTCCCTGCGGCGCCTTTCCCGGGCGCTTTCCCCTTCCAGCTTTGGTACGGCGGCAAGGGATTCTTCGTACCGCATATTGACATAATCGTCCACATGCAGGGCGTCTGCGATTTCCGGCAGCAGCAGGCCGGTACGGAGCGATAAATCGGGGGACCATGGGAAGCAATGCCCCTCGAACGCCTCTTTCTTATGGAACCAGGGGTATCCTCCGAAGATTTCATCCGCGCATTCGCCGCTGAGTCCGACGACATGCTTCTTTTTTACCAGGCTGCAGAAATACAGAAGGGAAGAGTCCACGTCCGCCATTCCCGGCAGATCCTTTGCAATGACCGAATCGTACAGTTTATCGGCAAGCGTAACGTTATTGCACTCCAAAAAATGGTGGTCGGTTTGGAAGGTTTCCGCCATTTTTTCCACCCACGGGCGGTCGGCGCCCGGCTGGAACGCAGTCGGTTTAAAGTATTTTTCATTGCCTATAAAATCAAAGGAATAAGTAGAAAGCACTTTTCCCGAGGCCTGGTAATTCCGTGCGGCAATGGCGGTAATGATGCTGGAGTCCAGCCCTCCGGATAAAAATGTACAGAGCGGAACATCGGATATCAACTGTCTGGTTACGGCGTCTTCCACCAGATATTTCACTTTCTTGACGCTGTCCTCGTAGCTGTCGGGATGTTCATAGCTTTTCAGTTCAAAGTAAGGAACCATTTCCAGCCCGAATTTGTCATATACGGCGCAGTAACCGGGCTTGATTTCCATGATATTCCGGAAAACACCGACGCCCGCGGTTCTGGCGGGTCCCAGACCGAAAATTTCGCAAAGCCCCTGTCGGTCGATTACGGGATTGATGCCCGGGTATTCAAACAGCGCCTTGATTTCCGAGGCAAACACCAACCGGTCGTTTTCAATCGCGTAGAACAGCGGCTTCACGCCGAAACGGTCCCGGCATAAATAGCAGCAGTGCCGCCGCTCGTCATCAACCGCGAAAGCAAAGATTCCGTTCAGTTTTTCCGCACAGGTAAAGCCGAATTGGATATAGCATTTCAGCAGGATTTCCGTGTCGCTTTTGGTTTCAAAGGTGTGCCCAAGGGCGGTCAGTTCGTCGCGCAGCTCCGCGCTGTTATAC
>JAAYWU010000302.1 GCA_012516295.1 Clostridiales bacterium
CAATGCCGTCCCGGCACAGGCAATAAGGATCCTCCCGCACGCGTTCTGCGGATTCCGGGCCATAATATTTCCAAACCCGGATGGCTTCCTCCGGGGATATGCCGTAGCTTCCAAGATACAGCATTATTTCCTTAATGCCGTGCGTTTTCTGAAATTCATCGCTGATTTTCCGCGCCCTTGCCTTTGTGATTCCCTTAATTTCACAAAGGCGTTCCGGGTCATTTTCAATAATCTCCAACGCGTTCATTCCGAACGCATCCACAATTTTGCCGGCCGTACTCGGCCCGATTCCTTTGATCGCGCCGGAGGCCAGATATTTGAGCAAGGCAACCGCTGTGGCCGGTTTTGAACGTTCAAAGGCTTCCACCTTAAACTGCGTACCGTAATTGGGATTGTTTATCCAGTTGCCGATTACCCGTAATTCCTCGCCGACACTCACAAACGGCATTGTTCCCACTACGGTAACAAGCTCTTCCCCATTATTCATTTCAATGATTGTATATCCATTACTCTCATTTTTAAAAATGACCTGCTCCACGGAGCCGGTCATTTCCAGCAGGCTTTCGCTCTTCATGAAACTCCCTCAGTTTATCATCCGTATAAACCCAGTATAATACATAGGGTATGTATTTGCAAATTATTGTTCAAGAATATTCGCCAATTCCTCCGGTTTACAGACGACCACCCCGGGATTGCGGTGCGCTATAATTCCACATATCTTTCTGGTTTCTTCATCCATCCCTCTATCCAGGCAAATCAGCATTTTTTCTTCGCCGCGAATCCATTTCAGCTTTTCAATGCTACTCTCCAGAAGCATCTCCGCTTCCTCATCATGCCCCTCAATGGGAAGAACAAGATAAAGTTTTCCCGCATGATGCTGCGGGCGCAAGGTCCACGAAATAAAACTCCGGATAATTTCGACCGCTCCGAGGATTGCCAGAAACACAAAAAACAATTTTGCTATGATTTCAAGCATAAAAAATCACCTCATTACAGTTTATGTGATGAGGTGATTTTGTGCTCTTTTATTTTGCCAAAGCTGCTTTTAAGGCGTCCACTTTGTCCCGTCTTTCCCAGGAAACATGCTGGTCCTCGCGGCCCATATGCCCATAATTGGAAACAGAACGGTAAATCGGGCGGCGAAGGTTCAGGTCACGGATAATCGCAGTCGGCCGAAGGTCAAACACCTTGGAAACGGCAGCCGCGAGCTCGTCGTCGCTGTACTTTGATGTCCCGAAGGTATCGACCATAATGGAGACCGGTCTGGCTACGCCGATCGCATAGGCAAGCTGAATTTCGCATTTCTTGGCTAAGCCCGCCGCAACCACGTTTTTCGCGGCATAGCGTGCGGCATAAGCCGCTGAACGGTCGACCTTCGTCGGATCCTTCCCGGAAAAAGCGCCGCCGCCATGCCTTCCGTAACCGCCGTAAGTATCAACGATAATTTTCCTTCCGGTCAGTCCGCTGTCCCCGACCGGCCCGCCGATTACAAAACGCCCGGTGGGATTGACAAAGAACTTTGGTTTGCTGTCAAGCCACTTATCGGGGATAATCGGCTTGATAACTTTTTCAATAATATCCTTTCGGATTTGCTCAAGCGAAACGTCCGGGTCGTGTTGGGTAGATACAACAACGGTATCCACACGTACGGGCTCGTCCCCTTCATATTCAACCGTCACCTGCGTCTTGCCGTCGGGTCTTAAATACGAAAGGATTTTCTCTTTACGCACTTCACTCAGACGCTTGGAAAGCTTGTGCGCAAGCGATATGGCCAGCGGCATCAATTCCGGCGTTTCATCGCAGGCATATCCGAACATCATTCCCTGGTCGCCTGCGCCGATTAAGTCGTTTTCATCGGTCGCGCCCTGCTTTGCTTCAAGAGACTGGTTTACACCCATCGCAATATCGGGCGACTGAACGTCGATGGATGTAATAACGCCGCAAGTATTTCCGTCAAATCCGTATTCCGGATTATCATAACCGATATCCTTTACAACCTGACGCGCGATCGAAGGGATATCCACATAGCATTCCGTGGAAATCTCTCCCATCACATGAATCACACCGGTTGTGGCGGTAACTTCGCAGGCGACATGCGCCTGTGGGTCCTGCGCAAGAATCTCATCCAGCACAGCGTCGGCAATCTGGTCGCACAACTTGTCCGGATGTCCTTCCGTAACCGATTCGGAAGTAAAAAAATGTCTTGACATAATCATATTCCTCCTAAATTGACAGTATCCGGTAAAAAGAAAACGCCGTTCGCAAAGTCCGAACGGCGTATATTTTACCTCATCTTTCGGCTTTACCGCAGGATTTGGCACCTTACACATTGTAGGTTGCCGGACATCATAGGGCCTGTTCCCTCCGTCACTCTTGATA
>JAAYWU010000303.1 GCA_012516295.1 Clostridiales bacterium
AAAAAGTGCGAAAAGTCTCCTCTTTCCTGATGAAAGAGGAGGCTTTCCCTTATTTTCAATGCTCTTCGGACTTACGGAATAAAAAGCGCCCCCTGCGGATGATTTTCTCATCAGCAAGGGGTGCTTTTCGTTTATAAGCTTTTCTTCTCTTTTGCGGCGGCTCTTTATTTCTGCTGGGTTTCCCCCTTATCTTCCAAAAGCTTTGTCTTCACTTCCCGAGTCGCTCCATTTGTACTTTGGCCGCTTCCCATGCGGAAAATTGTCAGCGTAACGGTATCGCCCGCCTTGTGCTTGCTCAGCACCGCGTATAAATCGTCCACGCTGGAAACCGTCTGACCGTCCACTTTCGTAATCACATCGCCGGGCACAACGCCGGATTTTGTCAAATCGCTCTCCGGGCTGATCTGGCGGATCATTACGCCGGTCGGATAACCGGAAAGCTCCGACTGAATCGCAGTAATGGTGGAAGCAGTAATGCCAAGGCGGCTCCGCCCGCTGACATATCCGCGCGCGATCAGATCGTCGATAATATTTTTCGCCCTGCTCACCGGAATGGCGAAGCCCATTCCTTCGTAGCCGGTCGCAACAATCTTGTTTGAGTTAATGCCAACAACCTGCCCGTACATATTCATCAGCGGGCCGCCCGAGTTGCCGGGGTTGATGGCCGCGTCGGTCTGGATATACGTCATGCCGTTGTCGCTGTGGCTTTCAATCGCGCGGTTCAGCGCGGAAACATACCCGCCCGTCAGCGAGCTTGCGAATTCGATTCCGCCCGGATTGCCAATCGCGATTACCGGATCGCCGATTTCAAGCTGGTCCGCGTTTCCGAACACCGCCGCGCTCAGATTATTCGCCTGGATGCGGAGTACCGCAATATCGGAAGTCTTGTCGTAACCCACAACCTTGGCGTCGTACTCCTTCTTGTTGTAAAGCACTACTTTTACTTTATTGGAACGGGAATTGTTTACCACATGGGCGTTTGTCAGGATATAACCGTCCTTTGTCGCGATAATGCCGGTACCCTGGATTACGCCGCCCTGGCTTCCCGACGTTCCGGGAACGGTGGTTTCCACCCCGACCACACTCTGCACCGTATTTTTGTAGACCGTCTTTGCGTCATACGGGCTGCCGCTCGGCTTTGGCTGAATCGTAATGCCCGCTGCGTTGGCGGCGCCGCCGCCGGGAATCTTGCCGGGGCTCTGCGCCTGGCTGGAACCGGAAGCCGCGCTTGCGCTGTTGTTTTCCGCCGGCTGGGAAACGGTGCTGCCCTGCCAGCCGCTCTGCTGCTCAACGGCAATATGCACGCCATAAATACAGAAGCCCAGAACGAATCCGCCGATGAGGAGTCCGAGAAAGAGCAGGAAAACACGCATCCCGGTATTTTTCCGTTTCGGCTGTTTGGGGTCACCTGGCTGGCTCGGCTGCTGCGGCTCCTGTGGGTTTTGCCGGGGCTGCTGCCCGTTGTTTTGCGGATATGTCCAGTATCGGTTTTGCGGATTGTACGGATTTTGCGGATTCTGCCCATAGCCGTAATTTCCGTACCCCCCGCCCGGATTCGTATATTGTCCATAAGGATTGTTATACTGCCCGTAAGGGGAATAGGGGTTCTGCGGGTTTTGGTACGGCGGCTGACCGCTGCCCGGCCACTCCTGCCGGGGGGAAGAAGCATCCCCGTACCGGTTTTCCGAATCCGGTTCCGGCCCGTTTGCCGCCTCATTGTTTTCCGGAGGAACGCCGTCCGTTTCCGTCGGCTCTACCGGCTGCGTATCCTCGTCTGCCTCCGGAGAATCCGACGACCAGACATTCCTTTCCCCGTATTCCTTTTCGCCATTGTCGTTGTTATCGAAATGATCGCTCATAAAGCTATTCCCTTTCTAAGTGAATTACTCTTTCGCCTGTTCCGCGGAACCGTCTTTCAGCTTCGGCGGCTCCTTGATTTTCGGAATCCAAAATTCAAACTGGCAGTATTCGTTCTGCACACTGCTTACGGTAATCTCACCGCCGTGCAGCTTTACGATAGTCCTTACGATATAAAGGCCGAGACCCATACCATTCTTATCCTGGCTGCGGGATTTGTCGGTCTTGTAAAAGCGGTCAAAAATCAGCGAAAGCTCGTCGGGGGCAATTCCCGCCCCGCTGTTTTTAATAGTCACGCTGGTCCGATCGGGAAGGTCCTGAACGCGGATTTCAATATAGCCGCCTTCATTCGTAAACTTTACGGCGTTCTCAATTAAATTATATACAACTTGG
>JAAYWU010000304.1 GCA_012516295.1 Clostridiales bacterium
ATAGTCCTACTGTTCAATGCAATATTGCTTTTAGGACTCGAGAAGAATATAGCATGGATACGAATAACTTAGTGGGGAACCGAAAACATGTTGCAGAAACGAAGACAAATGGAGGAAAATTCATGAAGAAAAAGCTGATCTCTCTCGTACTAATGCTCGCAATAATTGCATCGTTCAGCGTAACCGCTTTGGCGGCTGATGTAAGCGGATCCTTGGGCACCCTGAAATTGGACAAAACGAAGCTTGCCTTAGGGGTGGGCGACTTCGCAACGCTCACAGCCTCCGAATCCGGCTGCATCATGAGCGACGCTACCTGGACTTCCAGCGATGAAAGCGTTGCAACCGTAAATGGTGGTGTAGTCACGGGCGTTAAACTGGGAAGGGCAACCATTACCGCTACTGCAACCGACGGCCAGAAAGCGTCCTGCGTCGTACATGTTGTCTTGAAGGGAATCGACGTTTCCGCCTGGCAGAAATCCATCAACTGGACGGAAGTGAAAAACAGCGGCGTTCAGTTTGCGATTATCCGTACAGGCTACGGCAGCGAACAATGGGAAAAGCAGACCGACGCCTATTTTAAACAGAACTACGATGGCGCGACGGCGAACGGCATTAAAGTCGGCGTTTACCATTTCAGCTATGCGACAACCACAGCCGCGGCCGCAGAAGAAGCCAGGATGTGCCTCAGCATTTTAAATGGGCGCCATTTGGACTATCCGGTCTTTTACGATATTGAATATCAGGAACAGCGCACGCTGTCCAGAGAACAGCTTACAAGCATTGCCGTGACTTTCTGCTCCGCCATTGAAAATGCAGGCTATAAAGCGGGAATTTACAGCTCACCGAGTTTCTTTAATTCAAACTTATCCAGCCCCGAGTTGGACCGATACGACAAATGGGTTGCAAACTGGGGCGTAGACGTTGCAAAATACGATAAGCCCTACACCATGTGGCAATATGGTTCCGATTATGTCCCCGGCATTACAACCGGCGTTGTTGACCTTGATTATTCCTATGTGGACTATTCAGCCAGCGGCCAGAACACCACACCCGTTAATCCGACGAATCCGAATCTGAGCGGGGACGGAGATGATGTGCTGATCTCCGACACCACATGGGATTACACATTCGGCACCAACGATACATATTATTATAAGATTACAACCAGCCGTTCTTCCCCGCCGCCGGCCTTCTCTTCCAACCCTGCCGCGGTTACCGTTGCATTCAGCAAAAAACTTCCGGACGGCTATCTCTACAAAATTACGAACGTCGGCGAGGGCTCGGCATTGATTACCACCGGAACGGGCGCAACTTCCGTTGCGTTCACCGCACATGGGCGTGCGAAATCGGTTATTTCCGATACGACCATGCCGTTTACGATGAAAGTCGGAAAAACCTATCAGTTCAAGTTTACCCCGACTGGTACAACCGAAAAACCGTACTTTGCAACCGGAAACGGCAGCGTATTAAAGCAGGTTGCTCTTGTAAAATCCGGCAACAGCTATTATTACAAAGTTCAGGCGGTCAAAACCGGATGTACCGGCGTTTATACCACGCTCTCCGGCCAGAACCCTGTCCGGCATTGCGTCATTACGGTAGCTTAATGTAACTTAGTATAAGATAAGGCGGCGGAAAATTTCCGCCGCCATTTTTTATTATTTGTGAAAGAAACGTTTGATTTCTATTTCAGCATTTTCAATGGAATCGGAAGCATGGATCAGGTTTTCCTGCGTGTTGAACGCATAATCACCGCGGATTGTACCGGCTTCCGCATCCTCAAACTTTGTTGCGCCTATAATTTTACGCATCCCCAATACGGCGTTTTCCCCTTCCACAATCATTGCCAGCACCGGTCCGGAAACCATGTATTCCACAATGCTGGGGAAAAATGGTTTATCCGCAAGATGCGCGTAATGCTCCCTTAATATCGCTTCGTCAAGCTGCATCATTTTTGCATCGGCGATTATGTAACCCTTTTCTTCGATTCTTGTTATGATTTTTCCGGCTAATTTCCTTTTTAAAGCGTCCGGCTTCAGCATGACATATGTTCTTTCCATTTAAATCCTCCTCCTTATTTTGGGATTTATTTTAATAATAGCATATTG
>JAAYWU010000305.1 GCA_012516295.1 Clostridiales bacterium
CCATAAAATCCGGCCGCAATCAAATAATCGGCGTTGTAATCGGCGCGGTACTCGGCTGCGCCTTGGTTTCGGTGTCCCCGGCGAATGCGGGGCTGTGCGGCGTGGGAATCATCTTAACGCTGTATCTGTGCCATTTTTTCCGCCTCGACGGCGCGGCGACGCTGTCCAGCTTTGTTTTTACGGCGATCATGTTCCAACTGGGAACCCCGCTTATCGGCGCGATAAACTGCTTTATTGGAATTGTTGTCGCTATTGTTGTGAACCTGGTCATGATGCCGCCCAATTACGCGGAGGAAATCAAAAAATCCTATGACCAGCTCTGCGCCCTGATTGAAGAATCCATGGGGAGTGCCGCCGCGGTTCAGCAGATTGATATCGGCGCGGTGGAAGCCGGCATCCAAAAGCTGAACTACAATGTACGAATGTACATTGCGCAGGCGAAATTCCTTCGGTGGAACGACGACGAGGTATTCAAAATATCCTGTAAAATTTCCACCTATAAAATGATTCTGGACGAGTTAAGGGCGATTGAGGTTATGGAACTGACGGAGGATGCCCTGAAACCCGGTTCAGAGCTTTTTACGGTTTATCATTACCATATGAACCGGATGCAAAGCCTTCTGGAACATGTGAGGAAGCCGTAATACGAAATAAAAGAAAGGGACTTTCCATTTGGAAAGTCCCTTTTGTCATTGAATCTTTGCCGCCGCGGTCATCAAGGCGGAGGCAATCTGCCCGGCGGAAGATATGCCGCTATTTGCGTTTTCCACAACAATCGCAAAGGCGAGGGGTGTGTTCGGGTTGGAGGAGAAGCCCACCATCCAGCCGTTCGGCTTTTTGCCGTGCCCCACTTCGGCGGTCCCGGTTTTCGCGCATACGGAAAGGTTTGGGAACATTTTGTCGCCGTAGTAGTTTGAAACATTATACCGCATGTATTCTTTCAGCCGGTTGGCGGTGGAAGCCTTCAGCAGACGGTCCCCTTCCTGCGTATGCCCGCTTTTTGTGGTCAGCCCGAGCGGGGTAGTAATGCTGCTGATTACATATGGCTTTACAGGTACGCCCTCGTTCGCAATCGCGCCCATAATCAGAAGCATATGATACGGATTCGTCAGGTCGGTGTACTGCCCGACGCCGGACCAGGCAAGCTCGTTGGGTTTGGCGCCGGTTACATTGTAAACGCTTTTGCTGGTGGGAATTCCGTCCAGATCAAAGCTTTTGTTGAAGCCCATTTCGTTTGCGATGGCGTTCATCTTATCGCTTCCAAGCTCCACCGCAATCTGCGCAAAGGCAATGTTGGACGACTTTGCAAGCGCGTTCTTAAAGTTCAGCTTTCCGTACGAGGAAACGTCGGTAATTTTGTTTCCGTTAATCAGGATGCTTCCCTTGCAGTCCCATGTCCGGCTGTCCAGATCCGGGATGTTCTCGATTGCACAAGCCGAAGTAACCAGCTTGAAAATGGAACCGGGCGTGTATGAGGAGGAAAGCACACGGTTCAGGTATACGCCGTTGTATTTCCCTGATTTGTTCGTATCCAGATCCTTTGGCGGATTCTGCGGGTCAAAGTTCGGGGTGCTTACCATACAGAGCATTTCCCCGGTTTTATAATTATAGATTGCGACCGCGCCGCTGCGGCTGCCGAGCTTTTGCAGCGCAAGCTTGCTCAGCGCACTGTCGAGTGTCAGCTTGATATTACTGCCGCCGCTTTTTCCGGTTGGCGTTGCAAGCCCGGTAATAAGATTGTAGCCGGAAAGCTCGGAGCGGTAGTTATATTGTATGCCGGTGGAAATATAGCCTTTGGTGTCGCCTACCGCGTGGAGCATCGCGCGGCGGACGGTTTCGTCGCTGTTATAGATCCGTTTGCCGTTTTCGCTCTTTGCCAGCACAACATTGTTGCGGTCGAGGATTTCGCCCCCGTTTGCAAGCTGGGAACCG
>JAAYWU010000306.1 GCA_012516295.1 Clostridiales bacterium
GGTTCAGATCGTTTGCCCTCGCTGCGGCAAACCCACGCGTGTCGCCCATAAGATTTATGAAGACGGCACCAAGGAACGCATTTGCAAAAAATGCGGCGAAGCGCTGTAAGGGAGGATAAAACGTCATGGCAAGACTTAAGGAATATTACCAAAAAGAAGTCGCACCTGCTTTGATGAAGAAGTTTTCATACAAGAGCGTTATGCAGATTCCGAAGCTCGAGAAAGTGGTCATTAATGTAGGCGCCGGCGAAGCGAGAGATAACGCAAAGGTAATTGACGCCATTTCCAATGACCTCGCCGCCATTACCGGCCAAAAGCCGATGGTTTGCAAAGCAAAGAAATCGGTTGCGAACTTCAAGCTCCGCGAGGGCATGAATATCGGCGTTAAGGTAACACTCAGGGGCGACAGAATGTACGAGTTTATCGACCGTCTCTTTAACGTAGCGCTTCCGCGCGTAAGAGACTTCAGAGGAATCAACGCGAACTCCTTCGATGGCCGTGGAAATTACAACATGGGCCTTAAAGAGCAGCTGATTTTCCCTGAAATTGATTATGATAAACTCGACAAGGTCCGCGGAAGGGATATTTGTTTCGTAACGACCGCGAAAACCGACGAGGAATCCAGAGAGCTCTTAACGCTCATGGGCGCCCCGTTTGCGAAATAAGGAGGGAAAATTGTGGCCAAAACTTCTATGAAGGTCAAACAGCGCAGGACGGCGAAATACCCTTCCCGCGAATATAACAGATGCAAGATCTGCGGCAGGCCGCATGCCTACCTTCGCAAGTTCGGAATATGCCGTATATGCTTCAGGGAGCTTGCCTACAAGGGTGAGATTCCTGGCGTGAAAAAGGCCAGCTGGTAAAGCTTAGCAAAGGAGGTAACGGTATGCAGATTACAGATACAATTGCTGATTTGCTCACCCGTATTCGCAATGCAAATTCTGCAAAGCACGATTCGGTTGACATTCCCGCTTCCAACATGAAAAAAGCCATTGTGCAGATTCTTGTTGACGAGGGTTATGTGAAGAGTTATACGGTTACAGAGGACGGCAAACAGGGCATTATCAAAGTAAATCTCAAGTATGGCGAGAATAAATCTCCCGCCATTAACGGTCTGCGCAGAGTCAGTAAGCCAGGCCTTCGCATTTATTCCAATGCAGAGGATCTGCCAAGGGTTATGAAGGGCCTTGGCATCGCCATCATTTCTACTTCAAAGGGCATTATGACAGACCGTCAGGCCCGTAAAGAGCATATCGGGGGCGA
The DNA here is from genome assembly GCA_012516295.1 of Clostridiales bacterium. Lineage (GTDB taxonomy): Bacteria > Bacillota > Clostridia > Oscillospirales > Acutalibacteraceae > Caproiciproducens. The sequence continues at coordinate 1,264 of JAAYWU010000306.1, forward strand.
AGTCCTCGCATTTATCTGGTAACAAGGGGGTGCAGTAATGTCGCGAATTGGAAGAAAACCCATAAATATTCCCGCTGGCGTCACCGTTAAGGTTGACGACAACGTCATAACGGTAAAAGGGCCGAAGGGCACGCTGACCCAGAAGGTCCATCCGAATATGCATGTTTCCGTCGAGGGCAACGAGATCCTCGTGACCCGCCCCAACGACGAAAAAGAAAACAGATCCCTGCACGGCCTTACCCGCACGCTGATCCACAACATGGTCATTGGCGTAACAGAAGGCTTCAAGAAGGAGCTCGACGTTTTGGGCGTTGGCTACCGTGTTCAGAAGCAGGGCAAGAACCTTGTGATGAATATTGGTTATTCACATCAGGTAATTGTTCCGGAAATCGATGGAATTACCATTGAGTGCCCGTCTGCTAATAAAATCGTAATCAGCGGTCCTGACAAACAGCAGGTCGGTCAGTTTGCTGCCGAAATACGTGAAAAACGTCCGCCGGAGCCGTATAAGGGCAAGGGGATTCGCTATACCGGCGAATATGTACGTCATAAGGAAGGCAAGGCCGGTAAGGGCGCTAAGAAGTAAGTAAGGAGTGAATAACAAATGGTGAATAAGGCTGACACAAACAAGGCCAGGCTTAACCGCCACCGCAGGGTGCGCGGAAAGATTTCGGGCACAGCAGAACGCCCGCGCCTGAATGTATTTCGCTCTACCACCAATATCTACGCCCAGATTATCGACGATGTTAAGGGAGTTACTTTAGCAGCAGCTTCCACACTGGACAAGGATTTCAATGGTAATGGCGGAAACAAAGAAGCCGCACGCAAAGTTGGAGAGCTTATTGCGAAGCGTGCCGCTGAAAAGGGCATCACCGAGGTCGTTTTTGACCGCGGCGGCTATATTTTCCACGGCCGCGTCAAAGAGCTGGCCGAAGGCGCCCGCGAGGGCGGCCTCAAGTTCTAAGAAGGAGGAATACTTTTGGCTAGAATTGACGCAGCAACTATGGAACTGAAAGAACATGTAGTTGCTATTAATCGTGTATCCAAGACCGTAAAAGGCGGCCGTATCTTTAAGTTTGCCGCGCTCGTAGTCGTTGGCGATGGAAACGGTACAGTCGGCTTTGGAATCGGTAAAGCGGGCGAAGTTCCCGACGCAATCCGCAAGGGCATTGAAGACGCGAAAAAGAACCTGATTAAGGTTGCAATGCGCGGCTCCACAATCCCGCACGAAATTATCGGCGCTTACGGCGCAGGCAGAGTTTTAATGAAGCCTGCCGCTCCCGGTACCGGCGTTATTGCCGGCGGCCCGGTTCGTGCCGTTGTTGAAGCGGCCGGAATCAGGGATATCAGAACAAAAGCCCTTCGTTCCAATAATCCATGCAATGTAGTCAGAGCAACTTTGGACGGTATGTCTAAGCTGCGCACAGCCGAGGAAGTCGCTGCGACACGCGGCAAGTCGGTAAAAGAAATTTTATAATTAGGGGGGAGCAATATGGCACAGCTTAAAGTAAAGCTGGTAAGAAGTCTTATCGGCAGCAAAAAGGACCAGATTGCAACCGCCCAGGCTCTTGGTCTTTTTAAAATAGGCGACATTTCGGTACAGCCCGACAATGACCAGACCAAAGGCAAGGTGGCAAAGATAATCCACCTCATCGAGGTAAGCAAAGCGTAAGGAGGTGCGAATAAATGAAGTTGCACGAACTATCTGCAGTACCCGGTTCCAAGAAGGAGCCGAAGCGTATTGGCAGGGGACACGGTTCAGGTCAGGGAAAGACTGCCGGCAAGGGCCACAAGGGTCAAAAGGCCAGAGCGGGCAGAGGTATGCGTCCTGGATTTGAAGGCGGCCAGATGCCTTTACAGAGACGTATCCCGAAGAGAGGTTTCAATAATATTTTCGCAAAAAATATTGTAGCCATTAATGTCGGCACGCTTGAACAATTCGAAGACGGCGCTGTGGTTGACACGCAGGCGCTGATCGATTCCGGCATTGTGAAAACATGCTGCGATGGTATTAAAATTCTTGGAAACGGGAATTTAACGAAAAAACTTACTGTGAAGGTGACTGCTTACTCCGAGGCCGCAAAACAAAAGATAGAGACCGCGGGTGGAAAGGCAGAGGTGATCTAAGTTGTTTAAAACACTTAAGAATGCCTGGGGAATTCCCGATCTTCGCAAGAAGATTCTGTTCACTCTTTTTATCATTATGGTTTTCCGTTTCGGTGCCGTTATTCCGGTTCCGTTCCTCAATGTAACCGCATTGAAGGGACTGATGACCACGGTCGATAAGACCGGTTCGGCACTGAGCTATCTCGATATGCTGTCCGGCGGCGCTTTTGCAAACGGTACGCTGTTTGCAATGAGCGTTACGCCTTATATCAACAGCTCCATTATTATGCAGCTCCTTACAGTCGCGATTCCAGCGTTGGAAAGACTTTCGAAGGAAGGCGAAGAGGGCCGGAAAAAAATCGCCACCTACACCCGCTATGTAACGGTTGTGCTTGGTTTGATTCAAGGTACCGCGTATTTCTTCTATCTGCGCAAC
>JAAYWU010000307.1 GCA_012516295.1 Clostridiales bacterium
ACGCGGAAAACATTATGATCCTTGCCGACGTTCAGGTAAAGCACACGAATATGGTGCTCCCGCAGGTGACGATTGAAGCGTCTGCAAAAGCCGCGGCAGGCTGCGGAGCGGAGGCCATTATCGTAACCGGCTCCGCAATCGGTGTGGAAACCCCGCTTGAAATGATCCAACGCGTAAAGAAGGTTGTTAAGCTTCCGGTTATTGCGGGCAGCGGCGTCAATGCGCACAATATCCGCGAACAGCTGGAGATTGCGGACGGCGCGGTGATCGGCAGCAGCCTGAAGAAAGACGGTGTGCTGACGAATCCGATTTCTTACGACCTTGTACGCGAAGTGCTTGACGGACTTAACAAATAAAAGGAGCAGTTAAAACCATGATGAGACCAATGAAATTAGCGGGCAGCGGGCTGATGTTCGGAGCGAACTGCCTTGAATATATTAAATCCGTTCCCTGTAAAAAGGCGTTCATCGTTGTGGGCGGCAAGAGCATGGAGCGCAGCGGGATCCTGGCAAAAGTCGAAGGGTATTTTCATGAAAATGGTGTTCAGACAACCGTATTCCAGGGTGTGGAACCGGACCCTTGCTTTTCAACCGTGAAGAGGGGCGCCGAACAAATGAAGGAATTCCAGCCGGATATGATCGTGGCTTTGGGCGGCGGTTCGGCAATGGACGCGGCGAAAACCATGTGGGTGTACTATGAACACCCGGAGCTGACCACGTTGGAGCAAGTCCTTACCGCGAATCCGTTCCCGAAGCTCCGTCGGAAAGCCCGCTTTATGTGCATCCCATCCACCAGCGGCACCGCAAGTGAGGTTTCCCGCTCGGTTGTTATTTCCGACGATGAAACAGGCATGAAGCACGGCTTGGGAAACATGGAAATGATGCCGGATATCGCAATCTGCGATCCGGAGGTTACCGCCACCATGCCGCCCCATATTACGGCGGGAACCGGTATGGACGCATTGACCCATGCAATTGAAGCGCTGGTTTCCAATCGGGCGAATTACCTTTCCAACATCCTTGCGCGCGCGGCGGCAATCGATATTGTCAATACTCTGCCGAAAGCATATCAAGACGGCAAAGACATGGCGGCGCGTGAAACCATGCTGAATGCTTCCATGACGGCGGGCCTCGCGTTTACGAATGTATCCCTTGGCATCGTTCACTCCATGGCACACACACTGGGCGGATTCTTCCATGTTTCCCACGGCCTTGGCGATGCGATCGTTCTGCCGTATATTATTGACTTCAACAGCGGAAATCCGGAAGCAAAAGCCGTGTATGACCACTTGGCTGCCGCTTTGGGTGGTACGGACCTTGCGGAGATTGTCCGGAACCTGAATAAGAAAATAGGCATTCCCGCCTGTGTGAGAGAAGTTGTGAAGGACGAAGCCGCGTATACCTCCCAATTAGAGGAAATGGCCGAAACCGCCAAAGCGGACGGCTGTACCAAGACAAACCCGATCATCCCGACCATCCCGAAGTTCGTGGAACTGTTCAAGAAAGTGTATCATGGATAAAAAGAAATATACAGAAGGAATGAAAATGCTATGAATTTAATCTGCTACCTATCAAATGGAGATCCAACGATTGAGGACAGCTTCGAGATGGCCAGGCCCTACGTGGAAGCTGGCTGTGATATGATCGAAATTGACTTCCCTTCTCACAACCCTTTTTTGGAAAGCGAGTATATTTCCAACCGTATGGCAGAGGCATTAAAGAACTGCGATGATTTCGAGAAATACATGGAGGGCATGATCAAGGTTAAGAAGCTGCTTCCCGATACAAACTTTATCCTCATGGTGTATGAAAACACCGTTGAAGAAATCGGTGTGGAGAAATTTATCCGGTTCTGTCTTGACAATGATTACCGTGATATTATTCTTGTCGGTTTAAAAGATGAAACGATCAAGAATCAGTTTATTAAAGAAGGCATTCGTGTCAGTTGTTACGTACAGTTCCATTTACCGGAGCAGGAAGTAGAATATGCGCTGAAGTCCAACGGCTTTACCTATATGCAGGCGGTGCCGGCCCCGGGACAGGCAACCAAGGAACACCCGACTTTGAAATCCTGTATACAGTATCTGCGGGAACGCGGTTTGAAGAACCCGATTTACTGCGGCGTAGGAGTACATAATCCGAAGGATGCGGCAATGGTAAAGGCGGCGGGCGGCGACGGAGTGTTTGTAGGTAGCACCATTCTGAAACTGCATAACGATAAGCCGGCGCTCATGGCCAAAATCCGTGAGTTTAAGGCAGAATGTTGATTTTAAGCGAATTCCTGCATGAAAGAGCGTCATCCATTTGCACCTATAACGCCTTTTAAAAACAATCAAAAAAGAGAAAGAAAGCCGTACCGGTATCCCTTGATGGATACCGGTACGGCTCTTTTAGGCTTTACGGCCTATTTGATATTTCGGTAGAGAGTATAATCTTTTTCCTCTTTACGAAGCTGATTGATTTTTTCTTTCAGCTCCATACATTGTTTATTCAGCGTTTCCCGGGCCGCTTTATCCAATGCACCCGCTTTTTGAAGAATTTCCGCACAGTCGCGGGTAAGCTTCAAAATCTTCCGTTCTTCATCGCTGTTACATTGCTCATCTGAAAGATCCTGTCGGAATATACGGGTCAAATGCTCCTGCTGTTCGGCGGAAAAATTCTTCGTCAGCTTTTGAATCAGGCTGTTGCATTTATTTACCCTTTCAATGTATATACCGCGTAAATCAAGGAGTTGATCCAGTTCAACCTCCGGTTCCATGCAGCGAACTTCAATCTGCTTTGTTAAATTCCATATCTTTGTAAGCAAAAGAACCTTTTGCTCAAGACAGGCAATGATTTCATCCATTCTCAAAAAGCCCTCCGGAAAGGTGAAATTTTACTTCCGCCTTTTATTTTTTCATATGGCAGAGTTTTTCGGCTTCCGTCCATGTATCCCTCATATTTTCCACTAAAGGAACCAGTTCATCCAAATAGGAGGATTCACGTTTAACCTCGGCTTTTATGATTTGCTGGTTGAAAAAATAGTATAGATCATATAATTCCTTTGATATACTATAATTCCAATCCAATATGGAAGAAAGATAAGTAAAAATCTGTTTGCATTTATCGGTGCATTTCTCGGCGGTCTCATAATTTTTTTCCTTAAACATCATGGACCCATAATGCAGATTCTTTAATGCCTCGTTGAACAGCATTACAAGCTGTTCGCCTTTGGACATCGTATTAATTGATTGTGTTTTATATTGCCTAATGGGATCAAATGGCATTTTTAAGCTCCTCCTGAACTTGAATTATGCGGAAAATCACGAGGAAGTGCCGTAATCAAAGAACATGCTCGCCTGTATATTCATCCGGCTGATATACTGTTCCAGCCTGGTGAATTTCGCGTAGTAACGATCCTGCTCGGTTTTCAGCCGTGCTTGCAATTCTTTTATTTTTTGTGTATAATTGCTGATTTCCTTCGAAAGGGTGCTGTTGTCATATTTTGTGCTGCTCTCAAGACCTGCTTTTGCAACCAGGAACCCGTCTCCTCCGGTTGTTTTGATGTTATCTTTGATTACGTTCTGTACCTTGGTCGCAACACCGTCGGAATCCGTAAACAGAGAAGCAACCTTATCCGGATCATTCGTAAGAGCCGCTTTCAGCTTCTCTTCGTCAATTACAAGCAGACCGTTTCCGGAATAATCATTCGCTTTTGTGGAAATTCCGATTTCGTAGAGGGAACTCTTAACGGAGTCCACTTGACCCGTCATTGCATTGCGAAGGTTGAGGCAGAGATTCATCAGAAGGGAATCGCTGTTTAATATACCGACCTTCGCCTTCTTTTCATATTCTTTAATCTGCGTTTCCGTCATTTCCGCTTTTTGGGCGTCCGTCAGCGGTAAATATTTGTCGTCTGCTTTTTGGCGCTCATTGATTTTGGTTGTGCAAAGAGTAATGATGCTATTGTAATCGTCTACAAAATTCTTTATTTTATCATACAATTTATCCGTTTCGCTGTTTACGGAAAACTTAATCGGGTTTGTGTCGGAAACAGTACTGTCCGTTGTCCCGAGTAATTCAAAGTCGACCCCGTCGAGCGTGAATTTATTTTCCGACCGGGTGATTTCGATTGCATTGTTCACGTTGCCGTCAAAGCTGACCGTCATCTTGGCGTCCTGGCCTTTTGTCAGGCTGTACGCAGCACTGTTTTCGATGTAATTCCCGTCCGCATCCTTCGTCGGCACAGTACCAAAGAGAACGTCTGCAAGATTGTAGGTGCCATCAATGCTTTGTACATCCACACGGCTGGAACTGCCGCCGCTTTTCGCCGTAATGGTGAACGAGTCGTTCACGCTGGAGTACGAAATATTCACGTTCGCTTGCGTATCGCTGTTGATTGTTTTGATAATCGTATCAATGGTATCTGTCTTTTTAAAATAAAACTCTTTATCGTTGATCTTGATGCCATACATACCGTTGCACGGACCGTCACCTGCTACTGTGAACGAAGTGCTGAGGTCAGACTGGATATCTTCCAGCGTTTTATTGGTGTTAATGCGGTTTGTTTCGCCGGCATACACCTTCAGCGCACCGTTGATGCCGAGGACGCCGCTCTTGTCACAGGATTCCAGCGACAGGACGGAGGTGCTCACGGCAACGCCGTTTTGCTTGGTATCTTTATAGGTTGAAAAAGACAACGAACCGGATTCTATGGATACTTGTACCTTGCTTACCGTATTCCCGTCCGCATCTTTTGCTGTTCCAAATTCCGCTGTCAGCTTTTTCTGCAAATATTCCTGAAGCTTTTCCGGCGTAGAATAATCATTGTCTGCAGAGTTTAAGTCGCTTACGTCGAATGTAATGTATTTTTTTACACCGTCCAGCGAAAACGTAAGGGTGGAACCTGCGAGCGTATCACCCAGATATTTGCTTACAAGCTTGGTGTGGTCAACCGTACCGGAGGTTGAAATCGTATCGCCCGACCTTAGGCCGAGCCCCTCCAGCAGATTCTGGCTTCCGCCGGTAATGGACAGGGCCTCGGATACGCCGTCTTTTGTGAAGAAGGAAACCGTGCCGTCTTCAGAAACAGAAACCTCCAATTTGTCCTTCAAATCGGTTGCAGTTCCGCTTGAATCCGTATTCTGCTGAATCGCTTCGCTTAACACTTCCTGCAGAGTGTTTGCCGCCGCCGCAGGATCGGAAGAGATTTTGGTATCTTTCGGAATGGTAAGCGTGTAGTTGGTGGAACCAATCT
>JAAYWU010000308.1 GCA_012516295.1 Clostridiales bacterium
AAAGCTGCTGCCGGTTGACAAATCCTGTGCGGATACCTTATAATAAAAACACAATTGAACGGGCTTTTATTACTGACGGATTATGTGGATAAAACCACAGGGGAAAAAAGCCTTGAATTAAGCCGTCCGTCTTGGCAGCATTTTGGTTTTGACCAAGTGCCGCTCTTTTTTTGTTTCTTTTTCGGAGCGGACGGGAAAAACCAGATGCCTTGAAAACAGAAGGAGAGTTTATGAACGAACAGGCATGGAAGAATTTTAACGGAGAACGCTGGAAAACGGAAATTAATGTCCGGGATTTTATCCAGGCAAATTACACGCCGTACGAGGGGGGTGACGAATTCCTTACTCCGGCGACGGAACGGACAAAATCGCTGATGGAAAAGCTGAACCATCTGTTGGAGCTTGAGCGGAAATCCGGCGGGGTGCTGGATGTTGACACCCGCACCGTCAGTTCGCTTAAGAGTTACCGCCCCGGCTATCTGGATCGGGAACAGGAGATTATCGTAGGGCTCCAGACAGACAAACCGTTAAGGCGGGGAGTGAATCCCTTCGGCGGGCTGAGAATGACGCGCGAGGCGTGCAAGGCATACGGGTACGAGCTTTCAGAGGAAGTAGAGAAGGAGTTTCAGTACCGCACCACTCATAACGACGGTGTTTTCCGCGCCTACACGGATGAAATCCGCGCGGCGCGCCACTGCGGCATTATTACCGGCCTGCCGGATGCCTACGGAAGGGGGCGCATTATCGGCGACTACCGGAGAGTTGCGCTTTACGGAATTGACCGGTTGATTGAGGAAAAGAAAAAAGACAAAGCAGAAATCGGTGCGCAGATTCTGGACGCCGACCATATCCGGCAGCTGGAGGAATTGTACCAGCAGATCACATTTTTAGGTTATCTTAAAGAGATGGCCGCCATGTACGGCTTTGACATCGCAAGACCCGCGGAAAACGGAAAAGAGGCGGTGCAATGGCTGTACTTCGGGTATCTGGGGGCAATCAAGGAGCAGAACGGCGCTGCCATGAGCTTAGGGCGGGGCAGCACGTTCCTGGATATTTATTTTGAGCGCGATCTGAAAAACGGCGTTCTTACGGAGCAGCAGGTACAGGAAATTTTCGACGATTTTGTTATGAAGCTGCGTATGGCGCGGCATCTGCGCACGCCGGAGTACAACGAACTGTTTGCGGGCGACCCGATGTGGATTACCGAGTCGGTCGGAGGCATGGGCGAGGACGGCAGAACCCTGGTGACGAAAAGCTCCTTCCGCATGCTTCATACGCTGTACAATTTAGGTCCCGCGGCTGAACCGAACCTTACCGTCCTGTGGTCCAACAAACTTCCGGAAAACTTCAAGCGCTTTGTTGCGAAGGTATCCTGCGACACAAATGCCATCCAGTTTGAAAACGACGATGTCATGCGTCCGAAATTCGGAGATGATTATGGGATTGCCTGCTGCGTTTCAGCCATGCGCTTGGGGAAGGATATGCAGTTCTTCGGGGCAAGGGCAAATCTTGCGAAGCTTTTGCTTATGAGCCTGAATGGCGGCCGCGACGAAAAAAGCGGGCAGCAGGTTGCTCCGAAGCGAACGCCTTATGAGGGCGATTTCCTCGATTATGACAAAGTCATGGAGAGCATGGCCTTTTACCGCGACTGGCTGGCAAAAACCTATGTGAGCGCCATGAACATCATTCATTACATGCATGACAAATACGCTTACGAAAAAACGCAGATGGCGCTGCACGATACCAATGTGCACCGCTTCATGGCGTTCGGCATTGCCGGGCTTTCGGTTCTGGCCGATTCGCTTTCTGCTATTAAATATGCGAAAGTAAAATGCATCCGCGATGAAAGCGGGCTGATTAAGGACTTTGAAACCATTGGCGAATACCCCGCCTACGGCAACGATGACGACCGCGTAGATATGATTGCGCAGGAACAGGTGAAGCTGTTCTTTGAAGCATTGAAAAAAAATCCGACCTACCGCAACGCGGAGCATACGCTTTCCATCCTGACAATTACGTCCAATGTTGTTTACGGCAAAAAGACCGGAGCGACCCCGGACGGAAGAAAAGCCGGCGAGCCCTTTGCCCCCGGCGCAAATCCCATGCACAACCGCGAGAAAAACGGCGCGCTCGCGTCGCTGAACTCGGTTGCCAAGCTGTCCTATGATATCTGCAAGGATGGTATATCCAACACCTTCTCCATTGTGCCGCAGGCATTAGGGCACACCGAAGAGGAGCGCCATAGGAATCTGGTGTCTATTCTGAACGGCTATTTCCTGCAAAATGCGCACCACATCAATGTGAACGTGCTGAACCGCGAAACGCTGATGGAAGCCTATGAGCACCCGGATCGCTACCCGAAATTGACCATCCGCGTATCGGGCTATGCCGTGAATTTTCACAAGCTGTCCAAGGAACAGCAGAGGGAAGTAATTTCCCGCACCTTCCACGAGGCAATGTAATGAAGGGCAGGATTCATTCTTTTCAAAGTCTGGGGGCGGTGGACGGCCCCGGCGTGCGCTATGTCGTGTTTCTGCAGGGGTGCACGCTTCGCTGTGCGTATTGCCACAACCCGGACACATGGAGTTTCGACGGGGCGGAATACACAGTAGACGAAGTTCTGGAGAAAATTCTGCGCTACAAACCCTATTTTGGGGAAAACGGCGGGGTTACTGTTTCGGGCGGAGAACCGCTGCTGCAATGGGAGTTCGTTTCCGAGCTGTTTCGCCGGCTCCATAACGAAGGAATCCATACAGCGCTGGACACCGCCGGCATCGGTGACCCGGAGGGCGCACGCTCGGTACTGCTTCAAACCGATTTGGTTCTTTGTGACCTGAAGTTTTCCGTTGCAGAGGATTATCTGCGTTATTGCCGGGGAAACATGGATACGGTCCTGCGATTTCTACAGCTAACGGAAAAACTGCGGGTGCCGCTTTGGATTCGGCATGTTTTTGTTCCAAAC
>JAAYWU010000309.1 GCA_012516295.1 Clostridiales bacterium
ACGCTGATGGGCTTTTTCGCCGGCTTGTTCAGTTTTTGCGTCTGGACTTTTACCCCGCCAAGCCCTTTGGCTTTTGTCTTTACCCCGTTTTACAGCGTGGGGCCAGCCGTCCGGAACTATTGGAGCCTTGCAATCTGTTTTATTCCCCGTATCCTGGTCGGTGTTGTAACGGGGGCCTGTTTCCGCCTGTTTACGATGCTGAAATGGAAGAATATCGTCGCCTACGGATTGAGCGGCGTGCTTGGCAGCCTGACGAATACTTTTCTGGTTCTGGGCGGTATCTACGTCTTCTTTGGCCAAAGCTATGCAGATGCCCTGAACATAAGCTATCACCTTCTGCTCGGGATTATCGGACTTACGGTTTTAACAAGCGGCATTCAGGAAGAAGTCATCGGCGGCGCGGCGGCTTACGCCATCTGCTTCCCGATTCAAAAGCATATGAGCCATTCTTTTGAATAAAATCGGAAAAGAGAAGCATAATAGTGCAAACGAACAAAGAAGGTGCTATTATGACATATCTGTCCTGCGATGTAATGAACTGTATAAACAATAAAGACCGGTATTGCTGCCGTCCGGATATTCAGGTAAGCGGCCAAAACGCAAACGATCCCCGGCAAACAAGCTGCGCTTCTTTTTCAGACGCCACGGACAGCGCACAGAACGCCGTCGGAACCGTATTGCCGAACACTTCGCTGGAAATTTACTGCGAAGCGGAAAACTGCAAATACAATCATGATGAACGATGCTCCGCGGAACATATCAATATTAAGGCCGAATCCGAAATCCCGCATTCGCAATCCTATACAGAATGCAGAACCTTTGAAAGCAAATAGTGTATAAAAGAATATTTTCAAGTCAAGAAGAGCGGTGTTCCCGCTCTTTTCTTGTGTAATAATAAAAAACAGAAAAGGAAATGGATTCAATTTTTTAAGAATTGTTGTGATTGTATCGAACCTATGCTATACTAAATAAGCGAATTTGTTCGATGAGAAAAGCAGATAGAAGGTACGATATGAATAAGAATACGATCGCAAAATCCAGCCTTGCCCTGCTTGCCGTCTGCTTACTTCTTCTCAGCGGCTGCAAGCAGAACAACATAAGCGGGGACGCAAAGTCCGAGAGCAGCTCTTCCGCTCCGCAAAGCGCCGTTTCCTCCGGGGTAAGCTCAGAGCAGGAAATTTCGGAGCAAGCCTCCTCTTTCCATATGAATGCCGACGGCTCTGTAGCGCAAAGCGAAAAAGTCGAAGAAAGCTATCTGGATGACGCGGTATTTATCGGTGATTCCGTCACCTTGAAACTGAAAAATTATGTAACGATAAAGCGTAAATCCACACCGGGGTATTTTGGCAAAGCCCAGTTCCTTGCGGCAGGCAGCATGGGCAGCGGGAACGCCCTTCAGCCGCTGAAAAGCAATTCGATTCATCCTCCCTACAACGGCAAAAAAGCCCTTTTAGAGGACAGCGTTGCCGCAATGGGCGCCAAGAAAGTCTATATTATGCTGGGAGCCAATGATTTAGGCCTGTACGGAGTTGACAATTCCGCGGAGAATATGGCAAAACTGCTGGAGAAAATCAAAGCAAAATCTCCGGACGCAAAAATCTTCGTACAGTCCGCAACTCCGATTCTGAAGGAACGGCAGATGAAGAACCTGAACAATACCAACCTTGCGGCTTACGACAATAAATTAAAGGATCTTTGCAAGCAAAATGGATATTATTTTATCGACGTTGCTTCCGTAATGCGCGACAAGGAAGGCAATCTGCCGAAGGAATACTGCAGCGACCCGGACGATTTGGGCATTCATTTTACCGACAAAGCGTGCCAGGTCTGGATCGATTATATTTTAACCCACGCCGTAAAATAGGAGTGAAGAACAATGAAGAAATTCTTATCCCTGCTGCTTGCCGCGGCAATTGTCTTATCGCTTTCCGCATGCGGCGCCTCAACCAAACAGGCTGACCTGAAAAAGGTTATGGCGGATATGAAGGCAAAAATAGAAAATCAGGAAATGATGGATTTAACGACCGACGATTTAATGCCGAATTATGGAATATCCGCTGATGACGTAAAACAATTCGCCGCCTACGTTGATTCCACCGGTATCAAGGGCGATGAGATCATCTTTTTGGAAGGCAAGGACGCCGAGGCCGCAAAACGGATTAAAGAGAAACTGGACAACCGTTACAAACAGAAGGAAGTGGAAATGAAGGATTATCTTCCGGCTGAATTTGCGGTATTAAAAAAATGCAGCGTGAATCAGAACGGGAATTACGTCAGCATGATTGTCAGCCCGCAATACGAGGAACTGAACAAGATTTATAACGATGCTATTAAGAAATAAAGAGATGAGGGATACCCCCTCATCTCTTTTTCATTAATGGATACGGCTCAGGATTTCACCGATGCGTCCTTGAATTAAAAGGTCGGCGTTGCCGTCCTGAGGCGTCGCGTCGCGGTTGATGAGAACAAGCCTGTCCCCACGGTAGTAATCGATCAGGCTCGCGGCGGGATAAACCGCCAGCGAAGTTCCGCCGATGATCAGCATATCCGCGCGTTCAATCGCTTCTATGGCCCCGTACAGCGTGCGCTGATCCAGGCCTTCCTCGTATAAAACCACATCCGGTTTTATTGTTCCCCCACAGGAACAGGTGGGGATTCCCTTGCTGTGCAGCATAAATTCCGCGTCGTACAGCTTATGGCACCGCTGGCAATAATTGCGGTGTACGGAGCCATGCAGTTCGTAAACCGCTTTGCTGCCCGCCATCTGATGCAGGCCGTCAATATTCTGCGTCACCACGGCGGTCAGTTTTCCTGCCTTCTCCAGCTCCGCCAGCTTTTTGTGAGCGGCATTGGGTTTGGCATCCAAACAGAGCATCTTATCGCGGTAAAAGTCAAAGAACTCCGCCGTATGCGTTACATAAAAGCTGTGGCTCAACATCGTTTCCGGCGGATATTTGTAATGCTGATGGTAAAGCCCGTCCACGCTGCGGAAATCGGGAATTCCGCTTTCCGTGGAAACACCGGCTCCCCCAAAAAATACAATCCGTTTGCTGCTGTCAATCCATTCCTGCAGTTTTTCAATCTTTTCTTCCATAACGGTTCCTCCCTTCCGATAATTCTATTGTAACCCTGTTCAAAACAATTGCAAGGGCAAAATCCATTTTCCTCTTTGCTGGATAGAGAATCCATGTAAAGAATTGTGTTTGCAATGCGGTATTTTTTCTATTATACTAGAATGATAAATAATTCTCAGGAGGTTTTAGGATGCAGGGGAAGGCTTCTCAGATTATGAACGAAGTAAAAAAGGCCGTTGTCGGAAAAGACGCGATCGTCTGCAAAGTATTAATGGTCATTCTGGCTCAGGGGCACATCCTGCTGGAAGACATCCCCGGCGTTGGAAAAACGACGCTGGCGCTCGCGTTTTCAAAGGCAATGTCCCTTGACTATAAAAGAATACAATTCACTCCCGACGTTATGCCGACCGACGTAACCGGTTTTTCGATCTACAACAAGGAAACGGGAAAATGGGAATACAAGCCCGGAGCCGCTCTGTGCAATCTGTTTCTGGCGGATGAAATCAACCGAACCTCCAGCAAAACCCAATCCGCGCTTCTGGAAGTAATGGAGGAAGGAAGAATCACCGTGGACGGGACACCCCGTTCCACTCCAAAGCCCTATATTGTCATCGCGACCCAAAACCCGGTCGGTTCGGCGGGGACGCAGATGCTTCCGGAATCCCAGCTCGACCGTTTTATGGTGCGGCTGACAATGGGCTACCCCAAAATCAGCGACGAAATTGAAATTTTAAAGCGCAAGCAGGGGGACGATCCGCTCGACTCCGTACACAAAGTCGCGGACGCACAGGCCATCCTCAATATGCAGAATGAAACGGAC
>JAAYWU010000310.1 GCA_012516295.1 Clostridiales bacterium
GGGTGAATATCAAAACCCGCCTCGGCGGGACGGAACTGCGCGGCTAAGGAGGACTTTTTATGAATGTAATAAAAAATAAAAAAACGACAGTAAGTATTGCCTTAACCGGGCTGATGGGCGCTTTGGTGCTGGTCGGGACCTATATGAATATCCCCATTCCTGTTTTGGGCGATAGAACGATGCTCAGTTTGGGAAATGTGTTCTGTATCCTGTCCGGCCTTGTGCTCGGGCCGCTTTACGGGGGCCTTGCCGCGGGAGTCGGTTCGTTCATTTTTGACATAACCGGAGGCTGGGCTGCCAGCGCGCCTTTCACACTCGTCTTTAAATTTATCATGGCGTTTGTATGCGGAACCATCGCAAGAGGCGGGGAGCAGACGAAGAAAAAGCTTTCCCGGCTGATTATAGCCGCTGTTTCCGGTTCCCTTTCCTATAGTATATTGTATCTGACCAAATCCTATATTGAAGCGGTCCTTTTGGGAAATTCCGCACAGGCGATTCAGATGCTCTTAATAACGAAGGGCTGCGCAAGCCTGACCAATGCCATTATCGCGGACTGCGTGTCGATTCCCTTATTCCTTGCCATCTCCAAGGCGCTGTCTGATTATAAAATTACCGGCCGCCTGCGGCAATAATTCCCCAAATATTGTTATCTTTCATCTGCCATGCTATAATATACCCTATGCATGTTTGTACAGATTAAGGTATTAGGAGTATCGTTGATGAAAGATAAAAAAGAACCGAAAATCAGAAGTTCGATCGTGCGTGACGCGCTCAGCACCTTCGGAACGACCCTGTTCGGCGCGGTTATGGGCTTTATTTCCTCGCTTGTTATCACCGGAATTCTGGATCCGGCTTCCAAAGGGTATATTACCCAATTGCAGTATGTAGGCACGCTTCTGGTCACGTTCCTGTCCATGAGCGTCAGTTCGGCGGTTATTTATTACACCTCGCGTTACGGGTTGAAAAATGTAAAAAAGGCGCTCACGACCATATGTATCTGGATTATTGTGTTGATTGCCGTTGTGGGCTTTGTCAGCGTATTCGTCCTTCGGGACAGTTACTTTGCCGATACTCCGTTCCTTTATAGTGTGCTGGCCGTTGTTTACGGTGTCTTTTCCTTTTTATCCACGATTTACACCTGTGTTCTGCGTGGGGAAAATAAATTCAGCGCGTATAATATCATTACGCTGATCCAACGGGTTCTGACGACGGTTTTTGCGTTCAGCGTATTCTTCTGGAAAACGCCGATGGTGATTATCCTTTCCAGCATCCTGATTATGGTTGCGATGATTTTTATGTGCATTTTTGCACTGCGCCGCGGCCCGGAGCAAGAGATTCCGGAGGAAAACGACATTGCTGTCGGCGCAGGGGCGATTGTAAAATACAGCCTGAAATCCCATGTTTCCAATATTTTGACTTACTTAAATACTTACGCCGCAAATTTTATTGTAAAGGGGTATTATAAAGTCGCTGCGCTCGGCGTTTATTCCTTTGCGTCCACTTTGATGGAGCAGGTCTGGCTCTTGCCGAATGCCGTCAGCATGGTCATCATGTCGCGGATCGCCGGCATGAAGGCGCAGGAGGATAAGGTGAAACTGACCCTGATGTCCTGCAAAATCGTAGCCTATATCACTTTTGTATGCGCGTTTTTGCTGACGGTGGTGGCGCAGGTTTTCGTACCGATTTTATTTCCCAAATATGTGGAGGCCGTTCCTGCGCTGCGGATTCTGATTGTCGGTTCCATCTTCATTACCTATGCGAAGGTACTTGCCAATTCCATCGCAGCCTATGGAAAGCCGGAACTGAACATCATTGCCACCGCCATTGGCGTGGCTTTTAACATTGTCCTCAGCTTTCTGCTGATTCCCGGTTTGGGGATCAATGGCGCGGCATTGTCGACCTCTGTTTCCCTGACAGCACAGGGGATAACCTCTATTGTTATCTTCTGTCGTTTTACACAAACGTCGTTTTACAAGCTGCTTTTCCCCAGCAAGGAAGAAATTGCAATCGTAAAGCGAGTGATGAAAAGATAAATACAAATTGTATTTATTTTCGAAACATTACAAAGAGTACTTATAATTAAATTACGTATAGTATAATTTGAGCTGTAATATACAAAACCGCTCCGCATCTCGCGGGGCGGTTTCTCTTTTCGGCATTTAAGCCGGAATAAAATGCAAACAGCGGAGCAGGTAAACAGAATAGTAAAAAAGGGCGTCCCGCACATACGGGGACGCCCGATTACATTTCGTATTTGACGGTATGGAAAAATAAGGAATGATTTTTTTCTTGACTTTTCACTTTGATCGGATTAAAATGATTAACCGGTTAATTTTTAACCGATTAATTGATATAAGGGGGATTTTCATGAATGAAGATATACGCTATATCGTCGGTCTGTTGGGACAGATCCATATCCTTCACCGAATATACGTTCAACGCGTGCTTTCGGCGACGGATATTTATTTTGGGCAATTCCCGATTTTAGCATATGTGGAAAAGCACGAAAAATGCACGCAGCGAGAGCTTGCGGATACGCTTCAGGTTTCCCCGCCTTCCATAGCGACTTCCGTTAAGCGTATGCAGAAAACCGGATTGCTGGAAAAAGAAAACGATGAGAATGATTTGCGGCGCACCCGTATTTCGATTACCGAAAAGGGAAGAGCTCAGATGAATCAATGCCGACGGGCGTTTGATAGGATTGATTTGCAGATGTTCGAAGGGTTTTCGGAAGAGGAGATCGATTTGTTTAAAGAATATCTGAGCCGTGTGATAGCAAACTTGACAACGGATGAATTCCGTGGTAAAACGATGTTCTCTCTTATTGAAATGATGACAAATGAAAAACATGCAAATGAAAAACATGCGAAATTGCGGGGAAAGGAAGGATCCATTTGATAAGAAGGCTTGCACCTTTTGTACGTAAATACTGGTGGGCTGCGCTCCTTGCGCCGGCAACCATTATTTGCGAGGTATTAATTGAAATTCGAATCCCGGTGTTAATGGCCGAGATTGTGGATAAAGGAATTCCAAGCAGGGATATCTCCTATGTGACGCGGACCGGCGGAATCATGGTTATCATGGCGCTGCTCTCCCTTTTCATGGGAACTGTTTCCGCGCGCTTTTCTTCGGTAGCCAGTATGGGCTTTGGCAGCGAGATACGCGCCGGTGTATTTGAAAAAGTACAGGAATTCTCCTTTTCGAATGTTGATAAATTCAGCACGGCGTCGCTGGTTACCCGGCTGACGACGGACGTCAGCAATGTTCAGATGGCGTTTATGATGCTGATTCGTATTGCGGTGCGCGCTCCGATTATGCTGGTGGGTGCTACCGTTATGGCGTATTATATCAACTCCAGGCTGGTAACCATTTTTTTGGTGGCGATTCCCGTACTGGCATTCATGCTGTTTGCCATCGGAATTACCACATTCCCGAAGTTTCAGGCGATGCTAAGAAAATACGACGCGATGAACGCTTCGGTGCAGGAAAACCTGATATCCATCCGTGTGGTAAAGGCGTTTGTGCGTTCCATGCATGAAAAGATGAAATTCAAAAATGCGAACGACGGGCTGATGACCGCCTCCATTAAAGCGGAGCGTATTCTTCAATTAAATATGCCTGTCATGCAGCTGACCATGTACGCCTGCATTGTGTCCATCATGTGGTTCGGTGGCAACATGGTGATCGTTGGCGGCATGAAGACCGGCGAGCTGATCGGTTTTGTCAGTTATGTTACGCAGATTCTCATTCAATTGATGCTTCTTTCCATGGTCTTTATTCAGATGATTATCTCCAGGGCTTCCGCAAGCCGTATTGTGGAAGTGCTGAATGAAAAAATTGATATAACGGATGACGAAGCGGAGAAAGAGCTTAAGGTTCGGGACGGTTCCATTCGGTTCGAGGATGTTTCGTTCCGCTACAACCGCAGCGCGCAGGACAATATCCTCAAGCATATTAATCTGGACATCAAATCGGGGGAAACCATTGGAATTATCGGCTCAACGGGTAGTGCGAAAAGCACGCTTGTCCAGCTGATCCCGCGTTTATACGATGCGACCGAAGGCCGGGTCCTTGTCGGCGGCAGGGATGTTCGGGACTATAAAATCAGGGAGCTTCGCGACGCGGTGAGCATGGTGCTGCAAAAGAATGTGCTGTTTTCCGGAACGATCAAAGAAAACCTGAAGTGGGGAAATGAAAACGCGACGGACGAACAGATTGTAGAGGCCTGTAAAGCGGCACAGGCGCACGACTTCATTATGAGCTTCCCGGACGGGTACGAAACCGACCTGGGCCAGGGCGGCGTCAATGTGTCCGGCGGGCAGAAGCAGCGCCTTTGCATTGCGCGCGCGCTGCTGAAGAACCCGAAAATTCTGATTCTGGACGACAGCACCAGCGCGGTGGATACCGCAACGGACGCGAAAATCCGCGAGGCCTTTCGGGAAAAGCGCCGGGATATTACCACTATTATCATTGCACAGCGCATTACCTCGGTCTGTGATTCCGACCGGATTATCGTAATGAACGAAGGAGAAATCAGCGCGGTCGGAACCCATGAGAAATTGCTGCAGACCAGCGAAATTTACCGCGAGGTATATGAATCCCAACAGAAAGGAGTTGCTGACTGATGCCGGGACCGAGAAGACCTGCAACGGGTGCGAAGCCGAAAAGCATGCGGAAAACCTTATCCAGAATCATGGGCTACATTGTCCGCCAGAAGGTAAGATTCATTCTTATCATTCTTTTTGTTTTGATCGCTTCCAGCGCAAGTGTTGCGGGTACGTATTTTATAAAACCTTTGGTGAACTGCATTGTGCCGCTGATTGGCAAACAGGTTACGACCCGGGATCTTTTGCCGTTTGTAAAGATGATTTCCATAATGGCGGGCGTCTACCTGATCGGCGTCCTTGCCACATTTATATATACCCAGCTTATGGTAAGGGCGGCAAACCGGACGCTGAATGCTGTGCGTACGGATTTGTTCAACCGGCTGCAGGACCTTCCGATCAGCTACTTTGATACGCATACGCACGGGGAGCTGATGAGCCGTTTTACGAGTGATGTCGATACCCTGCGCGAGGCAATTTCCATGGGCGTAACGCAGCTTTTGTCCTCCGCGATTACCGTGGTAGGAACCTTTATCATCATGCTTGTGCTCAGCCCGATCCTGACGGTTCTGATTGTGCTTATGCTTGTGGTTATGATGCTGATTATTAAGAGAATCGGCGGCAAATCCGCAGTTTACTTTAAAGAGCAGCAAAAGGCGATCGGCGCCGCAAACGGATATATTGAAGAATTGATTGAAGGGCAGAAAGTGGTTAAGGTTTTCTGCCATGAAGACCAGGTGAAGAAGGAATTCGGCGTACTGAACCAAAATCTGCGCCGGGCGGCGACCAACGCGAACTTTTTCGCAAATGTCCTGATGCCGATTATGGGCAACCTTACCTATGTAAACTACGCAATGACAGCGACCGCCGGCGCGGCGCTTGTGATTACCGGAAGGATGGATATCGGCTCGATCGCTTCTTTCCTGCAGTACACAAGGACCTTTTCGCAGCCAATTACCCAGATTTCACAGCAGTTCAACGTGATTCTGGCGGCTCTTGCCGGCGCGGAGCGTATTTTTGAAGTAATCGACGCCGAACCGGAAACGGACGAGGGCTACGTAACGCTTGTAAATGTAAAAGAAAACGAGGACGGAAGCCTTTCGGAAACGTCGGAGCGCACGGGGCTCTGGGCATGGAAACATCCGCACAGCGACGGTACGACCACTTATACGAAGCTGAACGGCGACGTCCGCTTCCAAGACGTTACCTTCAGCTATGACGGAAAGAAAACCGTTCTGCATAACGTTTCCCTTTATGCGAAGCCGGGACAGAAGATTGCGTTTGTGGGTTCCACCGGAGCGGGGAAAACCACCATTA
>JAAYWU010000311.1 GCA_012516295.1 Clostridiales bacterium
GTCTGGAAGTCATTGAAACCATCTGCGATGTTTCCGCAAGGCTGATTGTGAATGCGGCAAGCCTGAAGCTTCGGAAAGCCGAAATTGAGAGTCTTGCGGAGCAAATGGATAGGGCAAAGGAGGGAAAACTATGATTCGGGTTGTGAAAGAAGGCGGTAGCATTGGCCTTGACTTTATCCGGCAATTAAAACTGCGCAGCGAAGAAACAAATAAGCAGGTGGAAGCCGCCGTAGCGGAAATTATAGAAAATGTCCGGGCGGACGGCGATAAGGCACTCCTTGCTTATACAAAGAAATTTGACGGCAGAATCCCTGATAAAATGGAAATCCGTCGGGATGAAATCAAGGCGTTGGCAGACCGCTGTGAGCCTGCATTTTTAGACGCCCTCCAGAATGCCGCGGATAATATCCGCGATTTTCATATGCGCCAGAAGCAGCAAAGCTGGATGAATACCCGTTCCGACGGCGTAATTATGGGACAGCGGATCCGGGGCCTTGCAAGGGTCGGAATTTACGTACCGGGCGGTACGGCGGCATACCCTTCTTCGGTGCTTATGAACGCGATTCCCGCAAAAATTGCGGGAGTGGGTGAAATCATCATGGTTACTCCTCCGGGCAAAGACGGAAAGCCGAATCCGAACATTATGGCGGCGGCGCTACCGCGGGGGTTGACCGGGTTTTTCTGGTTGGGGGTGCACAGGCGGTTGCCGCCCTCGCTTTCGGAACGGAGAGCATCCCGAAGGTCGATAAAATAGTTGGCCCGGGAAATATTTATGTTGCGACCGCGAAGAAGCAATTGTACGGAACGGTCGATATTGATATGATTGCCGGACCGAGCGAAATTTTAATCATTGCCGACGAAACCGCCAATCCGAAATATCTGGCGGCCGATCTGATGTCACAGGCGGAGCATGACGTGCTTGCGTCCGCAATCCTGCTGACTCCTTCGGAAAAAATTGCGGAGCAGACCGTCGCGCAGATATATGAGCAAATCGAGCACCTCTCACGCAGGGAGATTATTCGCCAGTCCCTTGACCGCTTCGGTGCGGTAATCCAATGCCGGAATATGGACGAAGCGGTTGCGTTTGCGAATGAACTGGCGCCTGAGCATCTGGAAATCTGCGCGGCGAATCCGATGGAATACATCGGGAAAATCGATAACGCGGGTTCCGTCTTTTTAGGGAATTATTCGCCTGAGCCCCTCGGCGATTATTACGCCGGCCCGAACCATGTCCTTCCGACAAGCGGTACGGCCCGATTCTTCTCACCGCTTTCCGTGGACAGCTTTCTCAAAAAATCCAGTTTCATTTATTACACGAAGGAAGCAATGAAAGCTGCCCAGGAGGATATTATCCGGCTCGCGAAGGCGGAAGGCCTGACTGCTCACGCGAATTCAATTGAAGTGAGGCGTTGATTTTGGGATACGAGCTGAATGAGAAAATACGGGATTTAAAGCCATACGACCCGATAAGCGGGGATTTTTCCGTACGGCTGGACGCGAACGAATCGTTCATCCCGGTACCGCGGCAGATATTACAGAAGATTTCGGACGCTGTTCTTTCAATTCCATACAACCGTTATCCGGACCCGCTCGCAAAGGAACTTTGTGAAAGCTTTGGAAGGTACTATCATATAAATTCGGATTTGGTAACCGCCGGAAACGGCTCGGACGAATTAATCTCGGTGATTTGCAGCGCATTTTTGATGAAGGGCGACACGATGCTTACGCTGTCGCCGGATTTTTCCATGTACCGCTTCTACGCCTCTATTGCCGAAGCGAAAACCGAATTGTATTTCAAGAATCCCGACATGAGCATTGATGTTGATAAATTAATTGCCATGGTAAACGGCAGCAATGCGAAACTGGTGATTTTCTCCAACCCGTGCAATCCCACTTCGCTCGGCTTAAAAAGGGAGGAAGTCCGGCGGCTGGTTACTTCCGTAAAAGCCCTTGTGGTCCTTGACGAAGCCTATATGGATTTTTGGAGTGAATCTTTGCTGAATGAGGTGGAGAGCTACGATAACCTGATGATCCTTCGCACCTGTTCCAAAGCGTTTGCAATGGCGGGCATCCGGTTGGGCTTCGCGGTTGCGAACCGAAAACTGACCAACGCGATGAAGGCGGTAAAATCTCCGTATAATGTAAATACTCTGACGCAGAAGGCAGGCTCCGTCGTTTTACAGGAAGGCCAATGGCTGCGCTCCTGCATTGAAGAAATCAAGGCCTCGCGCGACATGCTTTATGAAAGAATGCGCATTTTCGAAAGCAATTACGCCCAGAGGATGCATGTATATCCATCTGTTACGAATTTCCTGTTCGTAAAAATTTCTCAGGCGGATGATGTCTACTACGAACTTCTGAAATCCGGTATCGCCGTACGGTATTTCGGGGATTTTCTAAGAATCACCGCCGGGA
>JAAYWU010000312.1 GCA_012516295.1 Clostridiales bacterium
GCTATATCCTGCCGTCCTTCAGCCTTGGAATCGGTGTTATGGCGATCATGGCGCGCTTTTCGCGTTCTTCCATGCTGGAAAACATGAAGGAGGATTACGTGCGTACCGCGCGCGCAAAAGGGCAAAAGGAATCCATGGTGGTTTTAAAGCATGCCTTCCGCAATTCCCTGATTGAGGTTGTCACGGTTGCCGGGCTGCAGATCGGCGGACTGCTTGCCGGTTCCATTCTGGTGGAAACGGTTTTCACCATTCCCGGAATGGGCAGACTGCTTGTTGATTCCATTAAGTTCCGTGACTATCCCGTTATTGAGGCGGAACTGCTGCTGTTTTCTTTGCAGTTTGTCGTCATCAATCTGATCGTCGACTTGCTTTATGGCGTCTTAAATCCGAAGATACGTTATGAAAGTTAAGGAGGATTCCCAAATGTCTGAAGAAAAAGGAGCTTTAACCGTACCTCAGGAGGAACAGGCGCTCGCTCCAAGGCAAAGCCGCGTGAAAGCTTTTTTAATAAAATTTCTGAGCAGAAAAACGGCTGTTGCTGCCGCTTGTTTTATCATTTTGCTTGTTATCGTCGCATTCCTTGCGCCGGTACTGCAGCCCTTTGACCCGGCCACGCCGGATTACGACGCTATTCTTTCCCCTCCCAATGCCAAGCATCTGTTCGGCACCGATGAATACGGCAGGGACATTTTAAGCAGATTGCTCGCGGGCAGCCGGCTTTCCCTTTCGGTTTCCCTTAGCTCGGTAACCCTCGGCGCGGGGCTGGGCGCTGTTTTGGGCATCCTCGCCGGGTATTACGGCGGATGGCTCGACAGCCTGATCATGCGTACCGCGGACGTTCTTCTCGCCTTCCCGGACATCCTTCTGGCAATCGCCATTGTTGCGGTGATCGGGCCGGGGCTTTCCAACGTAATCATTGCGGTGGCGGTGTTCAGCATCCCATCCTTTGCAAGAATCATGCGAAGCTCCACCCTTACGGTAAAGCAGTCGCTTTATGTGGAGGCGGCGCGCTCCCTCGGGGCTACGAACAGGAGCATTATGTGGAAGCATATTTTCCCCGGAACCGTCGCGAGTATTATTGTGAACTTTACCATGCGCATCGGCACCGCGATTCTTGCCGCGGCATCCCTGAGCTTCCTGGGTTTCGGCGCAAAGCCGACGGAGCCGGACTGGGGCGCCATGCTTTCCACGGGACGAAATTATCTTGGCGTTGCTCCGCACATCGTATATTTTTCCGGCGGAATCATCTTTTTGACGGTTCTGGCCTTTAACCTTTTGGGAGACGGCCTGCGGGACACGCTTGATCCCAAAATCCAGTAGGTAGGTGTGAGTATGGCAGAAGTGTTATTAGAAGTAAATCATTTGCGCACGGAATTTAAAAAGCGCAAGGGGAAAGTGACCGCCATCGACGATGTATCCTTTCATATAGACAAAGGGGAAATCGTCGGACTGGTAGGAGAGTCCGGCTGCGGAAAATCGGTTACCTCCCTTTCCATCATGCGTCTGCTGCGGGACACCCCCGGCGAGATTACCAACGGAACCGTCCTGCTCGGCGGGAAAAATCTGCTGGAATTGTCCGATAAGGAGATGCATGCGTTTCAGGGCAAACAGATGGCGATGATTTTCCAGGAGCCGATGACCTCGTTAAACCCGGTTATGCGCGTGAAGGATCAGATAGTAGAAGCGATCCGCCTCCATCTGGATATGGATCAGGCACAGGCGCTGCAGCACACGGAGAAAATGCTTACCCAGGTGGGAATCCCCGATGTGCAGCAGGTCATGAATTCCTATCCGCACCAGCTTTCCGGCGGCATGAGCCAGCGCGTTATGATCGCCATGGCGATGTCCTGCTACCCCGAACTGTTGATTGCGGATGAACCGACCACCGCGCTGGATGTTACCATTCAGGCGCAGATTCTCGACTTGATGCGGGAATTGAATCAGAAAAATGGAATGAGTATCCTTTTGATTACTCATGATTTAGGTGTTGTTGCCGAAATGTGTTCGCGCGTCATTGTAATGTACGCGGGAAGAATCGTGGAACAGGCGGATGTGGAAACGCTGTTTGCCCATCCCCGCAACCCGTATACACAGGGGCTTCTGGCTTCCCTTCCAAGGCTTGGACAGCATGTCGACATGCTGCCGTCGATTCCCGGCACCGTCCCCGACCTTGCCAATATGCCCGCCGGCTGCAAATTCGCGCCGCGCTGCAAATACGCAATGGATATCTGCACGAAGGAAGAGCCGAAGCTGGTCGATATGGAAAAGCCGGGCTGCAAATGCCGCTGCTGGCTGGTTGAGCAGCAAATGAAAGGGGAGGGAAAAGCATGAGCGAACCTTTGGTAGTGGTGAAAGATCTGGTAAAAACCTTTGTTTCCTCAAAGGGCCTGCTTTCTCCCAAAAAATATGTGCACGCCGTTACGGACGTGTCGTTTACCATCCATCCGAAAGAAACCTTTGCGCTGGTCGGGGAATCCGGCTGCGGAAAGTCTACAACGGGCCGCCTTGTTACGCGCCTGCTTCACCCGGATGCGGGTCAGGTGATTTTTGACGGCACCGATATTACCAATTATACCGTTAATCAGATGCGTCCTTTAAGGAGCAATATGCAGATGGTGTTTCAGGACCCTTACGGGTCGCTGAATCCGCGTATTAAAATCGAGGATTTGGTGGCGGAGCCGCTGAAAATCCATACCAATCTCAGCGCCGAGGAAAGGCGCAAGGTCGTTTATGAGCTTCTGGAGGTTGTCGGGCTGCGCGCCGAGCACGCGAACCGGTATCCGCACGAGTTCTCCGGCGGGCAGCGCCAGCGCATCGGCATTGCGCGCGCCTTGTCCGTGCGCCCGAAGCTGATTGTGGCCGACGAGCCGGTTTCCGCGCTGGATGTTTCCATTCAGGCGCAGGTTCTGAACCTTCTCAAGGAATTGCAACAAAAATATGAGCTTACTTATCTTTTTATTTCCCATGACCTGAGCGTTGTGGAAATGATTGCGGATAAAATCGGCGTTATGTACCTGGGAAAACTGGTGGAATCCGCGCCGAAAGAGGAGCTGTACAGCAATCCGCTGCACCCCTACACCAAGGCGCTGCTTTCCGCGGTACCGATTCCCGACCCGACGCATAAACGCAACCGGATTATTTTAAAAGGCGATCTGCCAA
Source organism: Clostridiales bacterium (assembly GCA_012516295.1). GTDB lineage: Bacteria > Bacillota > Clostridia > Oscillospirales > Acutalibacteraceae > Caproiciproducens. Next base: position 3,160 of record JAAYWU010000312.1, read on the forward strand.
GCCCGGTAAACCCGCCTTCCGGCTGCATGTTCCATACACGGTGCCCCAACTGCACCGAACAGTGCAAGGTGGAAAAACCCGCCCTGCGCGAAGTATCGAAAGACCATTTTGTCGCCTGCCCCTATGTCTGAGGGACGGCATTATAAATGAATGTGAGGCTGTCATGATGAATATACAATACGAAGGGACCTGCCAATCGCGGATTACCTTTGTTTATGAGAATTCGGACTTTCCCGATTTAAAAGAGGTGTTTAAGGGCGAGTTCCTGTCCAGCTTCCCACAGCTCTGCAATGCGGGCCTTACGGTTTATATCGGGCTGGGGAAGAAGGAAGAGCTTACCCCCCGCAAGCTGATGGACGCCGTGTCCAAGGGCGTGCGGGAACTGAAGAAGTACAATCAGCGCGAAGCGGAGGCAGACCTTTCGCCCGTAATGGAAAAATTCGGGCTGCAAAGCGTGCGCTGCGCCGTTTTGGGCATTAAGCTGGGTTTATATGAATACAATCCGTTCCGCTCCGACCGCAAGGAGGAAACCGGGCTTTATGTCCTGAAGGGAGTGGAAAAAACCGAAGAGGCGGAGCAAGCCCTGAAAAAAGCCACGAACCTTGCGGACAGCGTCCTTTACGCCCGGGAACTGGTGAACATGCCCGGAAACCTGCTTACACCGGAGCTTATAGCGGAAAACATGGCGCGCGAGGCGGAAAAGCATGGCGTACAGGCGGAAATCCTGGATGCAAAGCAGGCGGAAGCCCTTGGCATGGGCGCGTTTCTGGCCGTCGGCAGCAGCAGCGGCAACCCGCCGAAGCTGATTGTCCTGCGCTATCTTGCGGACCCGGATTCGAAAGAGAAAACCGCGCTGGTGGGGAAAGGCGTTACCGTTGACACGGGCGGCTACTGCCTGAAAAGCTCGGGCTCCATGCTGGGCATCAAGGGCGACATGGCCGGCGGCGCGGCGGTTGCGGGTGCGGTTTTCGCCCTTGCCGCAAACAAAGTGAAAACC
>JAAYWU010000313.1 GCA_012516295.1 Clostridiales bacterium
TCAGTCCATTCCCATGGTTAATTCTTACGCAGTTGCCGTAGCCGCCGCTGTCCCAGCCGGCCGAAATAACAACACCGCCGTCCGCAGCGACAATTGTTTTCCCGTAAGCGCCGCCGCCGGAAATATCGATTCCGCTATGGAATACACCCCAGCGCCATGTGAAATAAGTCGTGATCGTATGCAGGGATGGTACCGGCCACATAAGGCTGCCGGTGCTGACACCACGGCCGCTGATTGCAGGGCGCTTTTTGGTGCCGGTAATCACTACTTTATCAACAGAAGGCTTTACGACCGTTCTGCTGACGATTTCACGCTTGGATTCCATACCATTTATATAATAAATTTTATCAACGCATTGCTGTACCCCGTTTATTCCCTCGTTTTTCAGCTTGGAGTAATCCGTGTACTGCGAATCGTCAGGAATTGTAACGGTTTTATAAGAGAGAGGAACCTGATAGGTGACGGTTTTCACGATCTGAACATTCAGCATGGGAACCGCAACCTCAAGATTGATTAAATCCCCCGGCATAAGATTATCCCCGAGCTGATTATTATTAATCTTGTTGAGCGCCGCGATCGTCGTATGGTTTGCTTTTGCGATCGAAGTAACCGTGTCCCCTTCTTTTACCGTATAAGTTACCGCGGACTTAGACGTTCCGGTTATGATTTTGTTAAGGGCTTCCGGGGTCATGATAGACGTGGTCGGAAAGAGTCCGTTTATGGTTTCCACATCCTGGGTAAAAGCAGCCGTGGCGTTCGGATCGTTTCCCTTTGCCTTATCCAGAATATTCTGGAGCATATAACGCAGATCCGCGCTGCTTTTCACCGCGCCAATCAGCTCGCCGTTCACATAAAGGCCGCTTGCTTCTTCTATAATTCCGTTCGATTGCTGGATGATCTTATCGCAAACGGTATTAACCGGCGAAATTGTCCCCTCGTCTACAACCGCAAGCCGAAAAGTAGGCGTAACATTAATTTTAATATTACTGTCAGCCTTGTCATGAACCATACGCTGGCTCACCATTTCGCTCGCCTGCTCAAAGACCTTTTCGTTCTGAATAGTGGCGACTTCTTTCCCGTCATACGCGAGTACCAAACCATAGTTCAGACCCGTCCAGTAACGAATCGTAAATCCAAGCAAAAAAGCAGCGCCAATAGGTGCCGCTAAATTGAGGATGGAACATACAAAGCCCTTATGGCGAATAAAGCTCTTCGCCGTTACGATGATATATTCATGGAACACATGGGACAGGCCGGCCTTTTTTGCCTCTTCAATTCTTCTGCGGGCGATGGCAAAGCCTTCCCGTATCGATGAACATTCTTCTTTTAAATTTGCAATACGCTTGCCGATATAGGCGGCGTACAAGGATTTGACAAGGTTGGTAAAAGGCCGAAAAAAGCGGGATACTCTGCGGCGTACACGTTTTAAGATCCGAACAGACTGTATACCGGTTATATATAGAAAATTGATTGCATTTTCAGTTGCCCCACGGCAGGTAAATTGACATTTGTTATACAAACCGCTTAGCTGAGGGAGCTGCATGAAACAAAATCCTTTCAAGCTGTTAAATTGTTACAGGTTTGTAACACCTTCCTTTTTATGATATAACAAAAGTAACAATTTTGCAACCCAATTTAAAAATTTAACATATAAGAAACAATTTAACAAGGAGGATTTAGATTAAATATCTAAGGTTTTCCTCGCTCCATCCCTCAATGATCGGAAGAAATTCCCTTGCATCTTTTTTTGCTCCCTCCAAATCATGTTCCAGATAATTGCCGCATTCTACGGCGGAAGCTCCCGGAATTTCTCCTTCAAAATCAGCAATAAATGCAAAGGCATCCTTTATGAGCTGAATAACATCCATGCTGTTCATGTTCCGCACCAAGAAATAAAATCCGGTACGGCAGCCCATCGGCCCAAAATAAATAACCTGTTCCTTGAATTTCCCATTGCGGGAAAATGTCGCAAACAAATGCTCAATCGTGTGCAATGCCGCATTTTCCAGGAAAGGGGGAACATTTGGTTTTCTCATACGGATATCATAGGTTACAATATCGCCGTCAATGCGGGAAATGTATATTCCGGGTAAAAGTTTATTATGATCAACGCAAAAGCTCGCTATCTTTTCCATTCATACGTCTCCTTAAAACATAGGGGTTTCCCCTGTCAGTTTTCTATAATCATTTGTCTTGAAAAAAGCAGAAATGAATGCCATGCTTTCTTGAACAGACTGCTCGTAAAGCTCCAGAAAGCTTTCTTCCCTCTCATTCCCACGCCCAATGGGCCAGCCCCA
>JAAYWU010000314.1 GCA_012516295.1 Clostridiales bacterium
CATATGACGAATCCCCCCGTTGGCCTAGTGGCTGGCGGGGGAGCTGTTGTATCTAATAACAGTAAACGGTATGGTTTTTGGTGCGAACAGTTTTCTAATTATTACTACCGCGTTACTCCAAAAATGCCTGAAACACGCATGAATCCTATATTTACCTTTGACTACGAATCAAGAGGTCGCGGGTTCGAGTCCCTCCGAGCGCGCCAGAAAGAAAACGCACTTCACTTTTTCGTGGAGTGCGTTTTTTCTATCCGAATCACGTAGTAAATACGTAGTAATTTTATCATGCTCCCCATCTAATTTCTTGCCTGAGCCCTCTGCGGGCATATCCATCCGATCATCCGCAATCCCCCGGACGGGAACGTCCGCACAAAAAAGCAGCCCGGAAAAGCCGGGCTGCTTTTTCTTTTATTCCCGATTTAATTCCTTAATTTGAACTTCGCGGCCAGTTCTTTCATGGTTTCCGCCTGACCGGAAAGCTCTTCGCTCGCCGCCGCACATTCTTCCGAAGTTGCCGAGTTAGTCTGAACCACACTGGAAATCTGGTCGATTCCGATCGTGATCTGGTTAATCGAGCTTGCCTGCTGCTCGGAAATCTGTGCAATCTTCTGAACCTTATCCGCCGCTTCCTCCGTTTCCTGCACAACCTTTTGCAGCGCTTCCGCGGTGTTGTCGGCAATCTTCATCCCGTTTTGCACCTCTTCAATGGAGTGCTGAATCAGCCGGGTTGTCTCCTTTGCCGCGTCCGCACTTTTGCTCGCCAGGTTTCTGACTTCATCCGCCACAACGGAGCAGCCTTTCCCGGCCGCGCCCGCCCTTGCAGCTTCCACGGCGGCGTTTAACGCCAGGATATTCGTTTGGAAAGCGATATCCTCAATGGTTTTGATTATCTTGCCGATTTCGTTGGAAGAGCTGCTGATCTTACCCATGGCCTCCAGCATTTCCTGCATATGCCGGTTGCTGTTTTCCAGTTCCGCCGTCACATTGCCTACATTTTGGCTCGCGGTTACGGCATGGTCCGCATTCAGCTTTACGTTTTCCGAAATTTCCGTAATGGTCGAGGAAAGCTCCTCAATGGAGCTGGCCTGTTCGGTAGCCCCCTGCGCCAATGCCTGTGCGCTTGAGGACACCTGGTCGGAACCCCCGGAAACCTGTTCCGCAACCTCCCGAAGCCGGGTAAGCATATCGTTCAGCGAATAGACAATCCGAACCATCGCATCTTGAAGCGGAAGAAAATCGCCCTTAAATTCAACGGTGCGCTCCACGCGAAGGTCCCCCTGCGCCAATTTCCCAAGATTCCCGCTTAAATCCGTTATGTAAGCCTTCAGATATGCGTTGGTTTCTTCCAGAGCGGTGCCGAGCTGGCCGATTTCATCCCCGGAGTGATCGGAAATCGTTACGTTTAAATCCCCCTCCGCCATTTTCTTCGCCGCGTCCGTCACCTCATTGATCCTGTCGCTCATTTCCTTTGACAAATACAATGCAATCAACACGGATACGATAAAGGAAACAAACAACGTAGCACCCTGGATAATAATCGCTAGTTTCAAATTTGACGGATCCATCATCTGTGCCGACTGGCCGAGCCTCTTCGTCTGGAAGATACTGTATACGCTTCCAATGCTGGAAATTATCGTCACGGTAAGAAAAGCAATCAACAATTTCCTTCTCAGTTTCATGTTCTTTAACATCGATGCATTTTTCCTTCCTTTCTAAAATGTTTGCTGCAAGTTTAGCCTATTACAATATCCAGTCACATTATAATAAGTTTGAAGGTCAAAATTTTGAAAAAGAAGCAAAATAAAACCGAAAATTGGTTAAATCAGGTATTTGTTTTCTGCTTTTAATGAAAAAAGATTCGGCTATTTTTCTGAAAAGAAATTCTTCTTTCATTCCGCGCTTCGCGCTGGCGGCAGGGCAAAAATCACTTTGCATACCAATGGGGCCGCTGAAC
>JAAYWU010000315.1 GCA_012516295.1 Clostridiales bacterium
ATTTGTTAAAATTATTATTTATATTTTGTAATGAGCGGAATGTGCAGAGTATAGAGGAATTTAAAAAATACAGAAATTATATTTACTAATTTTTTTATTAGGATTGAATTTATATTTTAAGATGCTATAATAAAAACAGCCTTTTCATGAATGAATTTAACACTGCCAAAAAGGAATAAGGGGAAATGTGGAATGTCACTGAATTTAAATGAATTGGATACGGAAAGTGTGAATCCGAAAAGCAAAAATATCGATACGATGAATACGATGGATATTCTGAATATCATTAACGAGGAAGATAAAACCGTAGCGTATGCCGTGGAAAAAACATTGCCGGATATCGCTGTGCTGATTGACGCCGTTTACCCCCGCATGCTTAAGGGCGGGCGGGTAATCTATATTGGGGCCGGAACCTCCGGCCGGCTTGGTGTGCTGGACGCCAGCGAATGCCCGCCGACTTACGGCGTGGACCCTTCCCTGATACAGGGCATGATTGCGGGCGGCTTCGGCGCGCTGTTGAAAGCAAAGGAGGGTGCGGAGGACGACCTTGCGTTAGCCCGGCTTGACCTTGAGAAAATTTCGCTCACAGCCGATGATACGGTAATCGGCCTTGCCGCGAGCGGGCGAACCCCCTATGTCATCGGCGGACTGGATTACGCGAATGAAATCGGCGCTTACACCGGCGCGATCAGCTGCGTGAACAATGCGGAAATCTCAAAGCACGCAAAGGCAAAAATAGAAGCGGTCGTCGGGCCGGAGGTCATCACCGGTTCTACCCGGATGAAAGCGGGCACGGCGCAAAAGATGATTTTAAATATGATTTCCACTTCCCTCATGATAAAGTACGGGAAAGTGTACGGGAATTTCATGGTGGACGTGCAGCCCACCAATGAAAAGCTTGTGGAACGCGCGAAGCGCATCATCGCGTCCAGCAGCGGATGCAGCTACGAAGAAGCCGCGGATTTTCTGGAGAAAAGCGGTTCCAATGTAAAAATTGCAATTTGTATGGCGCTGCCTGGCCTTTCCCGCGAAGATTGTGATATAATTTTAAAAAGAAACCAGAACAATATTTCCAGAGCGATCCGCTCGCTGAAAGAGGGCTCCTCGGAAACCGTTCAAGCAAATTCAAAGTAGCGGAAAGGATTTTGCGCCATGAGCTGTGTTTACAAAATTCGTGAAGGAATGGCAAGCTATACCGATACGGAAAAAAAGCTTGCGGATTACATTTTGCAGCATGCAAGCGAGGTCACCTTAAATTCGGCACAGATACTGGGGGAGAAGGTCGGCGTTTCGGCCGCCGCGGTGATCCGTTTCGCCCATAAGCTCGGTTACAGCGGGTTTACGGCGATGAAGGTGGACCTTGCGCGGGATACTACGGATGACATCATGAATTTTGACGACATGATCAATGAGCACGATACGATGGCGATGGTGGTAAAAAAGGCGGAAAACCTGAATACAATGCTGCAGAATCAGGCTTACCGCCTATTGAATATCGAGAGCCTGGAAAGGGCGGTCAACGCCCTGTTGAACAGCCGGACAATCTATCTGTTCGGCGTCAGCGGCTCCGGAAACGTCTGCACGGACTTTATGGAAAAGCTGAGCAGAATCAACCGCCATGTCGTTAACCATAAGGACTTTCACGACCAGTTTGCGTCCGCCGCCCATATGACGCCCCGGGACGCCGCCCTTGCGGTGAGCTACAGCGGGAAAACGCACGAAGTAAATACAGCGATGCAGTTTGCAAAGGAATCCGGCGCGGCTACGATTGCGATTACACAATTCAAAAAGACCCCGCTGACAAAGCTGGCGGACATTTTGCTGTATATTCCCACACCGGAGCGGGAATTGCGCCTGGGGGCGATTGCCTCCAGAAACGCTTCGCTGATTGTGACGGACCTTCTCTATCTCGGCATTGCGAAGAATGATATTGAGAAAACAAAGGAATCTTTGGTAAAAACAAAAGAGCTTATCAAACGCTTGAAATAAAGAAATGCGCCACCGCGGAAAGGCCTGCGGCGGCGCATTTTTCTGTTGTCATTGCTTCAGCGCGGAGGAATGGCAATTTGTATCATGCGCAATGATTCATTTCCAGAATGTCCTTCGGCTTGATTGCCCTAGAGAATGTCCGCAAAGCTTATCTGCTTGCCGCTTTCCCGAACCTTTTGCTTTCCGGTGGTTTCCCGCAACAGATTTTCTTCCGGTATATCCGCCAGAAAAGGCGACGGGTCGGAAGAGGTAATCAGAATAAGCTCGTCCTCGGCACGGGTCATTCCGACATAGAATAAACGCCGTTCCTCCTCCAAATCCATGTCCTGCCTGCCGTTTTCCAGCGGAATCATCCCTTTTCGAATCCCGCAGATCATAACCACCGGGAATTCCAGCCCCTTTGAACCGTGAAGGGTCATGAGGGTTACCGCGTCCGCCGTATAGGACTTCGCGCCGCACCGCTTCAAATCCCCTTCGCCGCCAAAGGCAAGCGCCTCCAGAAATTCCGGCATCGTCTTATGGAACAGGGACATACCCACAAGCTTTTCCATGTGTTCAAGGCCGGTAAGGTTCATGTCCTCCATCCAGCTCGTCAGAAGCTTCTGCGGCTTTTCTTTTTTCAGCATGGGCAGATACTTTTCTGTTAGGGAAGTTACGGCTTCCGCCGGAATCGGCTTACCCTCCCGGTTTCGGAGAAGCTTCGAACACAGCCGCAAGGCTACGCGGTCCCCCGGGTTGACCAGGTGCGTAAAAAAGCAGAGGGTTCCGCGCACGGATTCCTGCGTAAGGAAGTCCTCCCTTCCGGCAACCACATAGGGAATCCCTTCTTTTTGAAGGCATTTTTCTAAAAGCTCGCCCTGCCTGTGCGTCCGGTATAAAATTGCGATATCCCCAAAGCTTCTGGCCTTTCCCTTGTCCCGGGTTTCTGCCTGTTCCTGCGCGTCCAGCATGTCGATTCCGCCGATCAAGCGGTTAATCTCTTTTGCGGCGAAGATATCCTCCGCCATTTCGCCGGACACCGTGACCAGACGCACCGGCTTTCCTTTTCCCCGGACCGGGAAAAGTTCCCGTTCGGGCCCTTTGTTTTTTTCGATAACAGCCAAAGCGCCGGTTACAATCGGCGCTTTGGAGCGGTAATTTTCCTTAAGCCGTATGGTGCGAAGCCCCGGATAATCCGCCGCCAAACGTTCGAAGCATCGGGCGTCGGCCCCGCGGAAGGAATAGATGGCCTGATCCGGGTCGCCAATTGCGAACAGCTCGCGCCCTCCCCGGTTCCATGCCTGTATCAGTTCATACTGAACCGGGCTGATGTCCTGGAACTCATCCACCAGCAGGTAGGAAAAATTCTTTTTCCGGATTTCATCCTTTTTCTCTTCCTTCAAAAGGCGGATTGTTTCCGTCAGAAGATCGTCATAATCCAGAATCTCTTCATCTTTCAGACGCTTTTCATAGGCCGCGAAGGCTTCTTCCAGTTGTGATGTTTCCGAACTTTCGGGAAGCTCGCAGCTTTTTTGTTCCAGCCCCGTCTTCTTTAAGGATACCAGCCTTAAAAACTGCTTCGGCCCGATCTTCAGGCGGAATCGCCCGATTACTTCCTGTGCAAGGGCGAACAGTTCCGTTTCGTCCGCCAATGAAAAAGAAAGCCCCTGTTTTCGCAAAAGCTGGTGGCAGATGGAGTGAAAGGTCCCGATATTCATAAGGCGGACCGCCCTTTTCCCACCGGCCATCTCCTGCAAACGGCTCCGCATTTCCTCCGCCGCTTTTCTGGTAAAGGTTACCGCCGTTATCTCCGAGGCTTTGACCCTTCTCTCATTCAGCAGATAGGCTGCGCGGGACACCAGCGTTTTGGTCTTGCCGGTGCCCGGGCCTGCAATTACCGCGATGGCGCGCGATACCGCGGTAACTGCTTCCTGCTGCCGTTCATTCAGGGTAAGCGTTTTTATCTCCTCCGGCATGGCGTTCTGCCCGGCCCCGCACTTGCCGGTTTTCCGGTTGGCGGCGGACGGCGTTTTGTTTGTTTCCGCTTCCTCTGCGCCGTCGGGCTTTTTGTCCTTTTCCGTACCGCCCGCCTGCCCGGCGCCGAAAAAGCAAAGCTGTCCGCCCAGATTTTCGATTTCCGACCGGTCAAACAGCTTCATTGTGCCGTATTCGCCATCATACCCGGCGTTCCATTCCACCTTTCCTTCCCGCAGCCGCCGGATTCCTTCTGCAATCAATCCGCCCGAAGCCCGGCGGATGTCCTCCAGCGGAAGCTCCCGCAATATCTGAAATTCCGCTCCCAGGTTTTGAATCATAGCTTCATACTGCCTCTGCACCTTAACGCTTGCAGAGGAACAACCGGCGGAAGCCGCGATGACCTCTGAAAGGGGAACCAGGCTTTCAAACGGCTTTGCGTCCGGGGGGACAAACCCCTCCGCCCGGTCCGCGAGCTGCTCAACCCGGTGGGATACCCCGATGGTGAGCTTCCTGCCGCAGACCGGGCATTTTCCGGAATATTTTTCCGCCTCGGAAGGAGCTAGGCAGAGATGGCATTTCCGGTGCCCGTCATAATGGTATTTTCCCTCTTCCGGGAAAAATTCGATGGTTCCCTTCAAGCCTTCCCCTTTCTGGATGGCGTCCGAAATGCCGGTGTAGGAAAGCGGAATATCCAGAAGGTTTGCTTCCCGCCCCAGCTTCGCCGGGGAATGGGCGTCGGAATTGGATATTAACTGAAAGCGGTCCAGAGCGGACAAGCGCCAGTTCATGGGCGGGTCTGAAGAAAGCCCGGTTTCCAGAGCATGGATGTGGGGCGCCAGGTCTTCATAGCATTCCTCTATGGTGTCGAAGCCGGAAAAAGCACCGAACAGGGAAAAATGCGGCGTCCAGATATGCGCCGGAATATAGATGGCGTCGGGGCATAATTCCAGCGTGATTTCCAGAAGGTCATGGCAGTCCAGCCCCAGAATGGGCCTTCCGTCGGAATGGATGTTCCCGATGGACTCTAATTTTCTGGACAGAAGCTCCGCCTGCGCAAGCCCCGGCAGGAGGATTACGCTGTGGACTTTCCGCACTTTGCCGTTCTTTTTATAGATGGAACTGATTTCGCCGGAAATTACAAACCGCGGAGC
>JAAYWU010000027.1 GCA_012516295.1 Clostridiales bacterium
GGGGGACATCAGCGAAGATACACGGGAACCCACCGTAATCTGCGTGTTAATCGACGGTCCGGCGGTGTCTTTAAACGGATCCCCGACGGTATCGCCGACAACCGCAGACTTATGTGCGTCGGAACCTTTGCCGCCGTTGTTTCCGGACTCAATGTATTTTTTGGAATTATCCCAAAGGCCGCCGGCGTTGCTCATAAACAGGGCAAGGAGCAGGCCGCTGATAATATTGCCGCACAGGAAACCGCCAATGGCCTGTACTCCTCCGATAAAGCCTACGATGATCGTCAGGATAATCGTAACAAGTCCTGCGGGAATCAATTCTTTTAATGCGCCGAAGGTGGCAATCTCAATGCATTTATCGTATTCGGGAGCAACGCCCTCTTTTACTTCCTTTAAACAGGTAATTTCACGGAACTGGCGTTGGATTTCGGAAACCATTCTCTGCGCGTTGCGGTCAACGCCAAGCATCAGCATGGCGGAAAATACCGCCGGGACGGAAGCCCCGATCAGAAGCCCGAAAAAGACAATCGGATTCATAACGTCAAACCCGGTCAATCCTTTTACTCCAAGCGCTGCGGCAGCGTCGTTTACTTCGCTGATGAAAGCGCCGAGAAGCGCGATTACAGTCAGCCCCGCCGCTCCGATTGCAAATCCCTTGGTCACCGCTTTTACGGTATTGCCGGCGCTGTCCAGCGCGTCCGTAATTTCCAGCACGTCGTCGCCCAAATTTCCCATTTCGGCAAGGCCGCGTGCGTTGTCCACGATGGGGCCGTAAGCGTCGTTGGAAATAATCATGCCCACAATGGAGAGCATTCCGACCGCAGACATTGAAATCCCGAACATCGCGTATCCGGGGCCGATCGGCTCGCAAAGCTTATATGCGGCCAACGCGGAAATGGCAATTCCCATCATGGCGGGAAGCGTACTGATGAATCCATAGGATATGCCGGATAAAATCGTAAATGCCGGACCGGATTCGGAGGCCTTTGCCACCTGATGAACCGGCTTTTTTGTATCGTCCGTAAAGTAATCGCTGGCAATACCGATGATAACGCCGACCAAAAGCCCGACGATGCTTGCGCCCCAGATGCGCCACTCAAACTGGAAGGCCCAAGTGGCGGCGGCTGTTAATAGGGCGAAAATAGCGGTTGTTACGTAAGTGCTGCTATTTAATGCTTTTGTAGGGTTGCCGTGTTTGCCCATTCTGGCGGTTGCAACCCCGATAATCGAGGCAAATAAGCCGACGGCCGCGTAACAGAAAACCAAGCTGGAATTTGCGATTCCCCCGGCGACTTTGTCCAAGGATGCCGCGATTACAAGCGCCGCGGCCATGGAAGCCACATTTGAATCGAACAGATCGGCGCCCATGCCGGCTACGTCGCCAACATTATCCCCGACATTATCCGCAATAACCGCGGGGTTCCTCGGGTCGTCCTCGGGGATGCCAAGCTCCACCTTGCCGACCAAATCCGCACTAATATCCGCGGTTTTTGTGAAGATGCCGCCGCCCGCTTTTGCAAATAAAGCGAGGGAGCTGGCGCCGAAGCTGAAGCCCAGCAGCGCGGTGGTATTGTTTGTAATCAGCATGACGAGGGAAACGCCAAGGAGAGTCCCCCCGACAACCGCCATGCCCATAACCGCTCCGCCGCGGAACCCGGACATAAAAGACGGCTTAATGCCGCTTTGCGCGGCTTCCGCTGTTTTTACATTGGCTATGGTCGCGATTTGGATACCGACCACTCCGGCGATTGCGGAGAAAATTGTTCCGAAAATGTAGGACAAAGCCATAACAAGATTATCAAGATAATGGCCGTTCCATACTGGAGTAGGAAGGAAAAGGAAAATGCGGAGCGCCGCCACACCGGCAAATTTCGCTAAGACGGTGTATTCCTTTGTTAAAAAAGTATTCGCGCCGTTTCGGATTAATTGCCCTACTTCAGCAATCCGCCGGTTCGACGACGGCTGCTTTTTTACCCACCGGTAGAGCCACGCCGCGAATAAAAAAGAAAGAACAGAAACAGCAATTGAAGCAATTACAAAGAATGTAATTGTAAACTTCATCTGTACCACTCCTCGTTAATAATTTCTTCATTTTTATTATAACAGCATACAAGTTGTAAAAATAGATTAAATTGGACGATTTTATTTCAATGTAGTTGTGAAAAAATAACAAAAATTTGACTGGGCAACTTTCACAGCACCAAAAGGATAAGAATTGCAATTTTTAAAAGAAACGCTTATTATATAAAAGATAGTCAAAGAAAGTCGAAATTTGGAACAGAATAAGAGGAATAAAATATGATGGCTTCGAACCCGCAAAAACATGCCGTTTTGTTAATGGCTGCCTGTGCAACCTTATGGAGTATTGCCGGTAGCTTTATCAAAATGGTACCGTGGAATCCTTTTGTAATTGCAGGTTTCCGAAGCGGGATCGCGGCAGTCGTTGTCGTTCTGTTTTTAAGGGCTACCGGAAGGCATATAAAAGTGAACCCGTATTCCATCGTGAGCGGGCTCTTTATTGCGAGGACATTTTTTGCGTTCGTAACAGCGAACTAAATGACTACTGCGGCAAACGCGATTGTCCTGCAATTCACCTCTCCTGTATTTATCATGATTTTATCCGCGTTTTTCTTTCATCAGCGCTTCTATAAGGCGGACATAATCGCGGTGGCTTTCACATTGACCGGCATATCTTTGTTTTTCTTCGACAAGCTGGGTACGGGGAATTTGATTGGAAATTGTCTTGCGATTTTAGCCGGTTTGTTTATGGCGGGAATGTATGTTTTTACCGGGCGTATGGATGACGATGCGCGTATGAGCGGGATATTGTTTGGACATTTGTTCACCGCTGTTATCGGAATA
>JAAYWU010000316.1 GCA_012516295.1 Clostridiales bacterium
GAATATGACTGGGAAATTTGAATATTTTGAATTATAAAAAGAATAAGGCCGTCTGTTTCATCGAATTACATTCTGATTTCGTGTTATTTAACAAAAAATATTGTTTTTATTTATGCTTTATAAGTGTTGACTACAATGAAAATCAGAGTATAATGAACTTGTAACTGGTTATGACGACATGATGTCATGACGATAGGAGGAGCGCTTATGGACCAAATTATGCTTCCAAAATATTATATTTTGAAGCAAAAGTTGATTGAAAAGATTGATCATGAAGAGTTTAAAGAAAACGAGATGAGTCCAAGCGAACGGGAATTAATCCAGCAGTACGATGTAAGCCGCATCACCGTTCGCAAAGCAATCGATGAGCTGGTGAATGAAGGATACCTGTACAAGGTGCAGGGCAAAGGAACGTTTGTGAAGTCGGATGCGTATAGCCAGGACTTAATTTCGATTACAAGCTGTACGCAGGATGTTATCAATCTGGGGATGACACCCAGCAGGAAAGTCATTTCGGCCTCTGTTCTTGAAGCGGATAACAAAAGATGCCGCAATTTGGAACTTGGAAAAAACGAAAAGGTATTCCGGCTGGAAAGGGTTTACTATGCGGACAGCGAACCCATCAACCATACCGTAACCTATCTTCCCTATAAGCTGTTCCCCGGCATTGAGAAGTTCGATTTTTCAAAAGAATCCCTGTATAAAGTACTGGAAGAAAAGTATGATATTAAAATCACGAAAGCGAAGCGGTCTGTCGAAGCCATTCTGGCGAAAGACAAGATTGCCGAATATCTGGATGTGGAACCCGGAAAGCCCATTCTTCTGTTTGGCTGTATTACGTATGGCATTTCAAACGGAAAAGAAATCCCGATTGAAAATTTTAAATGCTGCTATCGCAGCGACAAATTTAAATTTTATATCAATCAGGTAAAGTGAGCCCCTTTCATATGTCCCCCTATTTTTTTATTTAAATAAAAGGAGAATCGCAATGAAAAGAACATTGAAAAAGGTCTTATGTTTTGCAATGGCGGCAATAATGGGCCTGTCGGCTCTGGCCGGCTGCGGCAACAAAACGGCTGCTTCAAGCGGCGCGGCTTCCACTCCCGCAAAAAGCGACAAGAAAATCGCAATTGTCTGCGATGCCGCGGGACAGAACGATAACGGCTACAATCAGGCCGCTGTAAACGGCGCAAAGGAAGCGGCAGAGAAGTTCGGCATTCAGTACAAGGTAGTGGAACCCACTAACGGTGTTCCTGCAGCCCTGGAAGCGTTGGCGGATGACGGCTACTATGTAATCTTCAGCCTGGAATACGATTTCGACGCTTTAATCAAAGGCGTGGGCGGCGCAAAACCGATCGCGGAAAGCTATCCGGATACCACATTTGTTGTATTCAACGATAATCCGAATGTGACTTCGAGCGGTGATGTAAAATACAAAAATGTTATTTCCGTTATGTTCGACGTTCACGAAGCCTCTTTCCTTGCAGGCAGCTTAAGCGTACTGGTCAATGAAAATGCCAAAACACTCTTCGCAGACGGATACAAGTTTAAGGACCCGGCCAGCGGCGGCCGTGCAATCGGCTTTATCGGCGGCACAAACTCCAACGGTATTACCGTATTCTCCTATGGCTATATCCAGGGCATCAACTATATGGCCAAAGAACTCGGTGTAAAGTATGACTACTATGCAAAATACGATGCGGGCTTTACGGATTCCGCGCTCGGCAGCACAGTAGCGGGCACGTACTATGATAAGGGCGCCAACATCGTTTACGGCGTGGCCGGCGGCGTCGGCGAAGGAATCACCTCCAAAGCAAAGGAAGTAGGCAGACTGGCAATTCAGGTCGATGCGAACAAAGACAATCAGCAGCCCGGTTACGTCCTTACAAGTGTTCTGAAAAATACCAACGTTCCGGTTGTGACGATCTGCACCGCGTTGGTTGAAAACAAACTTTCTTCCATGGAGAACTTACAGTCTTATTCCCTGTCTTCGGGCGCCACCGGCATTACGGATTTGTCCGAAATCAGCAAGCATATCGCTTCCACCGACGCGGCAAAAGCCAAGTGGGACGAAATCAAAGCAAAGATTGCCGAGATTGAAACCAAGATTGGTTCGGAGATCAAAGTTGTCAACGCACAGGCCGGCGAGAAGTTGGACGCGTCCGCCTGCCCGAATGTGAACATAAAATAACGAAAACGATGCAAGGGGCGTAGATTGAAATGAGCATCATTAAGACAATCGATCTAACCAAAAAATTAGGTGATTTTACTGCAAATGACAGGATTAACATTTCAGTAGAAAAACAGGAGATTAAATGTATAGTAGGCGAAAACGGCGCGGGGAAATCCACTTTGATGAATATGCTTTATGGATTGCTACGTCCCACAAGCGGAAAAATATTGCTCCATGACAAAGAGACTGTGATCAATGGGCCAATGGACGCTATTGCACACGGGTTGGGTATGGTGCACCAGCATTTTAAGCTGGTGCCCAGCCTTACCGTTTATGAAAACATCCTACTTGGTACGGAATTAAAAAAGTCTTCAAAATCACCGATTATTGATCGAAAAAAGGAAATTGACGAAGTCACAAAGCTGATTGAAAAGTACAAGTTTGAATTAAATCCTACCGATAAAATCGAGGATATCTCCGTTGGCGGAAGGCAGCGGGTAGAAATCCTCAAGATGCTGTACCGCAACGTCGATATTCTGATCCTCGACGAACCGACCGCAGTGCTGACCCCGCAGGAAGTGGACGAGCTTTTTGTAAACCTGAAGGAACTGCGCGCACAGGGCAAGACGATCATTGTCATTACCCACAAGCTTCGTGAAGTGATGGAATTGAGCGACAGCGTTACGGTTATCAAGCAGGGCAAGGTCGTAGGGAATGTTTTGACCAAGGACACTTCGGAAGAAGAACTGGCGCAAATGATGGTGGGCAGGGAAGTTGTTCTGACCGTACAGAATACGGCGGAAAACAAAGCATCGGAGGAAATTGCCTACCAGGTAGAGAATGTCTGCACGATTAATGACTACGGGAAGGAAGTGCTTCAGAATATTTCCTTCTGTGTGCATAAGGGCGAAATCCTTGGTGTGGCCGGTGTGGAAGGAAATGGCCAGTCGGAACTGGTGAAAGTACTGACAGGCCTCATGAAAACGACCAAAGGTAAGGTTTCCATATATGGCAAGGACGTTACAGACAAGTGGCCGGACGAACTGCGGCAAAACGGCTTGGGGATTATTCCGGAGGACCGGTATGCACAGGGCCTTTGTGGCACAATGAGTATTGCGGATAACTGTATCGCCGGTTATCACAACGCCCCGGATGTCTGCAAATTCGGTCTGCTGGACAGAAAGAACATAAGCAGCAAGAGAGATCGTTTTATAAAGGATTTTGATATTCGTGTAGGCGATATCAACGGCAATGTTGGCCAGCTTTCCGGCGGAAACGCGCAGAAAATTATTATTGCGAGAGAGTTTGAAAGCAATCCAAAGCTTTTAATAGCCTGCCAGCCAACGCGCGGCGTCGATATCGGCTCCATTGAATTTATCCATAAACAGATTTTGAATTTCCGCAATAAAGGCAATGCGGTTCTGTTGATTTCTAGTGAGCTGTCGGAGGTTATGAGCCTGTCCGACCGGATTATCGTTATGTACAAAGGTAGGATTATCGGCGAGCTTTCTCCGAAAGAGGTCAGCAGATCTGAAATTGGCCTGCTGATGGCGGGAATTCAAAATAACAAGGCAAAAGGGGCATTTTTATGAAAAGACTGGATTTCGGGAAACGCCTTGTCAATTCGATTCTGCCTGTTTTGTTGGCGTTTGTGATTGGCGGAATCGTAATTTTGATGATTGGCGAAAATCCCTTGGACACATACGGAATCCTGCTCGGTAAATCACTGTTTACCGTAAAAGGTTTTCTGAACACGCTGCATTATGCTTCGCCGCTTATTCTGACCGGCCTTGCGATTGCTGTTACATTTAAAGCGAATATCTTCAACATGGGCGTGGAAGGCCAGCTGCTGCTTGGTGCGTTTTTCAGCGGTATTGTCGGTACCTCGCTTCCGGCCTCGCTGAATCCGGCAGCGGCCCAACTTATCTGCCTCGCGGTGGGCGTTATCTGCGGCGTCGTGTTCGCGCTGGTTCCGGCCATCCTCAAAGCGTACTGCCATGTAAATGAAATGGTTGTTACCCTGATGCTCAACTATGCGATGATCAAGGTGTTGGAATTCCTTGCAACTGGCGTGTTCCGCGACTACAGCTCCGGATACGTCTGCAAGCCGATCATCAAGGAGAATGCAATGTTTCCCCGCTTTGGGAACTCCAAGCTTACGATGTTCTTTTTTATCGCGATTCTTATATTCATCGCTATGTATGTTGTCATTAACAAATCAAAGCTGGGTTATGAAATCACCGCCATTGGGAAAAATCCGGAATTCGCGGAAGCGACCGGCATGAAAGTGCACAAGAAGATTATGATTATGATGGTTATCAGCGGCGCGCTTTCCGGCTTGGCCGGTGCGGGCTACATGATGAGCGAGCAGTTCAAATACACCCTGAGCTTTTCCGGGAATCCGGGACTCGGCTGGGACGGTATGCTGATTGCCCTGCTGGGTGGCCATTCCCCCGTCGGTATTTTGGTTGCGGCAATTTTCTATTCCGCTTTGAAGACCGGTGCGGACCATATCAATCTTTACTCGGCCGTTCCGAAAGAGATTGTTTCGGTTATTCAGGGTTTAATAATCCTGTTCCTTGCGGTGAAATTTGTAGATGAGCATACGAATATCCGGGAAAGGCTTTTCAGAAAAAAGGCCGGTAAACCCGAAACGGCCATAAGTGAGGAGGCGTAAAATGGACATCATAGGAAATATTTTATATGATACCATTTATCATAGTGCCCCTATTATTTTGTGCGTAATCGGCGGTATCTTTGCCTATAAGGCAAATGTGCTCAATATTGCGCTCGAAGGCATGATGCTCATCGGCGCGTTTGTTTCAACGCTTACCGCGTTTATGACGCAGAATATCGCGCTCGGCGTGCTGCTCGCCATGCTGGCGGCGCTGGCCTTTGGAGTGGTTTTTTCCCTTATGGGGGTTACTTTCAAGGGGAATGTAATTATTATCGGCCTGGCAATCAACCTGCTTGCCTCGGCCATTGCAAAATTTGTTCTGGTTCGGATGAATACATCCAATATCACGCTGAGCTTTATGAATGTGGCTGATCTGAAGCTCCATATTCCGGTGGTCGAAAACATTCCGCTTGTGGGGAGCATTTTAAGCGGCCATCCGCTGATCACGTACATCAGCTTCCTCGGTATCTTTTTCATGTGGGTTTTGATGTATAAAACACGGTTTGGCATCTATGTCCGTGTGGTCGGTGAAAATGAAGACGCGGCGAAGAGCATCGGACTGAAAACCGATTTTTATAAGTATGCCGCGATTTTAATCGGCGCTGTTTGCTGCGGGCTTGCGGGGGCAAACCTTTCTACCGAACGCCTAGGCCTTTTTACCAATGATATGACCGCCGGGCGGGGATTTATCGCAATTGCAGCAATCTACTGCGGCCAGGGGTCCCCAACTTTATCCGCCATATATGCCATTGTCTTCGGCCTGGCGCGCGCCCTCTCCGTCAATCTGAGCATCTATGCCGGTCCCGCGGCGGGACTGTTTGACGTTATCCCGTATGTCATTATGGTGTGTGTGCTTACGGTGGTATCTGTTTTGAAACATAAAAACAACAAGATAAGAGGTTTTAAGAATGAATGAGACAGCTCTTATTATTGTGGATATGGTAAAGGACTTTACGGATCCGGACGGTTTGGTGTTTTATCCGCAGAATCGCGAGATTCTGCCGCGGATTGCGCAGGTTTTGGAAAAATGCCGGGAAAAAGGGAAGCTGGTTATTTTCCTTCAGCACTGCAACCGTGCGGGCAAGCCGGATGAAAAGGCGGCGGCCATGCGCCCGAACTGTGTGGAAGGAACCAGCGGCATTGAAATCGACCCGATGCTGAAAGTGAATCCGGAGGATTATGTGATTCGAAAGCGCCGCTACAGCGGTTTCTTCGGCACGGATCTTGACCTTGTTCTCCGTGAAAATCATATTAAAAATACCGTAATCGTCGGAACAAAAACCAACTGCTGCATTCGGGCCACCGTTACGGACGCGTTTTATCTGAATTACAATCCGATTGTCATCCGTGAATGTGTGGCGACTAATTCAGAAACAGTAAATGAAGTACACCTCAACGATATCCAGAAATATCTGGGTACGGTTGTGGACATGAAAACATTTTTTGAGAAATTGGATAACGGAGAATGGTAATGAAAAAATATGATGTAATTGTGAGCGGCTATGTGAGCATGGACCACATGCTGAAAATCAAAACGCCGGCGGCCGTTGGTTTTACCTCTCTCATCGAGAATAAGACGAATTCCAGAATTTATTACGGCGGCTGCTCCGTGAACATTGCATACGCACTATGCAAGCTTGGATTGAAGGCGATGCCGATTCTTCGCGTAGGCGGGGATTATGAGGAAATCGGATTTAAGAAATTCATGGAGGACGGCGGCGTTCCGCTGGACGCAACCTCCGTTATTGAAGAGGAAACAACGTCCGTTTGCTACCTGATTCAGGATAATAAAGGGCAGCATATCACACTTTACTATACGGGCGCCATGGATGAGAAATATTCCTGTGAACTCAGCGACGACATATTTGAAAATACGAGCCTTGGAGTTATTACCGTCGCGGCACGTAAGGACAACGAGGAGTTTTACAGAAAGTGCCGCGCGCACAATGTGCCGATTGTTTTCGGTATGAAAGCGGACTTTGACGCCTTCCCGGAGCCGTTCCTCAAGGAACTGCTGCTGCACAGCAAGATTATCTTCACCAATGAATCGGAACGCGAAACGATTGAGAAGCTCCTTAACCTCAAATCGATTACAGATTTGTTTGCCCTTGGCGAGATGGAAATTATTGTGACAACATACGGGAAACAGGGAAGTACTTATTATCAGCGGAAGGCGGACGGCACGATCGACACCCAATGCATTCCGATTTGTGACTGCACGAAGGTGGTGGACACCACCGGCTCCGGGGACGGTTATGTGGCGGGGTTCCTGTACGGCTACCTGCAAGGGCTGCCGATGGCGGATTGCTGCCGGATGGGCAGCACCCTCTCTTCCTTTATCATAGAAAAAGAAGGCTGCTGTACGAATGCGCCGACTGTGGAAGAGATCACAAGACGCTTTGAAAACTTTAAAAAATGCGCAATGTAAGGAGACAAAAAATGTCAACATTATATTTAGGAGCGGATACGTCAACGGTTGCCCCTTATGTTCTGTTTTCGGGCGACCCGTTCCGCGTGGAAGTTCTGAAAAAATATCTTGAAAACTCGCAGCATGTCGCCTTTAAACGGGAATTCAACACCTACACCGGTTCGTACAAGGGGGTGCCTGTTACGGTAACTTCTACGGGAATCGGCGCTCCCTCCGCGGCGATTGCCATGGAAGAAATGTATGAATC
>JAAYWU010000317.1 GCA_012516295.1 Clostridiales bacterium
AACATGGTCCGCGCTTTTGCCAAGCTGTTTCAGCTGAAACTCGATTTCGTCCGCAAGGGATTTTACGTGGGTGCTGCTTGTTCCGGTCGCCAGTACAAAATAATCAGCCAATACGGAGATATCTTTAATACCGATAATTTTTAGGTCAATCGCTTTTTTGTCGTCTAGGATTTTCGCAGCCTCTTTCGCAAGTTCAAGTGGCGTCATACTCATCAACCTTTCCTATCAGTTTTGTTGTAAATTCAGTATTGCATGGTTATACGCGTTAATGGTATCCGGATGAATCGGCTTTCCAGCCTGAGCCAGATCCTTAATGGTAAAGGTAAGCCCGTCAACGACTGCCTGGTCCAAGCTTATGGCGGCAGCCTTCCGCAATTCCTCAACTCCATCATAATCGCGGTCTGCAGAGATGAAATCAGCCACAAAGACGATCTTGTCCATGGTTGTCATTTGCTCCCGCCCCGTCGTGTGATACCGTATAGCGTTCAATATTTCCGTATCGGAAATGTGCAGCTCATTTTCTACATAGGCTGCTCCGAGCATGGCATGCCACAGTTTTTGCGCGCTGCGCTCCACGTCGGTAAGTAAAATGTCATAGCGCATCATCATTTTAAGCTGTTCATCCGGGGGTACGTCCTTCATAATATCATGAAGAATCCCGGCTGTTTCCGCTTTCTGTTCATTTGCGTCATATATCTTTGCCAGGCGAACCGCCTCATCACAAACGCAAAGCGAATGTTCATAGCGTTTTTGGCTTAAAAATGGCTTTATAATTGCTTCATAATCCGTTCTGTTCATTTTACCGCTCCAAATACAACTTGTTCTTTGTGATATATTCAGCCACCAACGGCGGTACAAGCCCCGCTATGCTCTGACCGTTTTTTACAGCGTCGCGGACCATCGTTGATGAGATCGGGAGATATTCGATATTTTGTATGACCGTTTTCGCACCCTTCTGTTCCAGCCGGCGTGCGTAGCGCAAAAGCGGCGCAAGGCCGTTCGGGCTGCGCGGCGCGGCGCAAAGCACGGCAAGCTGAAAAATGGTTTCGGGCTCGTGCCACTGCTCGAAAGTGAGAAACATATCTTCCCCCGTTATCAGATACAACTCGGAATCCGGGTACAGCGCCTTCAGTTCGCGCAGGGTATCCGAGGTATAGCTTTTGCCCTGCCTGCAAATTTCCATCCCGCAGGCTTCGAATACTTTACTTTCTTCCGCTGCAAGGCGGCACATTTGAAGCCGGTCTTCGGCCGGCGCAAGGTTTGGCGCCTGCTTGTGCGGCGGCTGATAGGTGGGAATCAGCAAAACCCTGTCAACGCCAAGCCGTTGTGCATACTGCCGCGCAATATGCAGATGGCCGTTATGGATCGGGTTAAAGGTACCGCCCAGCACAGCTATCTTTTGCATAGTTTCACCCTATATCATATTCCTTTTTTTGGGCTTTGGGAAGCATAATTTTCGGATTCTTTTCATTTTTACGGTATAAAACGAATTTTGCACCGATTACCTGTACCACTTCCGCATGCGTCCGCTCAGCAATTTGCTCGGCGGCTTCCCGCACAGGCACGGGTGACGTTTCCAGAACAATTGCTTTTATGATTTCGCGTGCGGTCAATGCATCGTCCGCCTGTTTGCCGACCTCCTCGCCGACGCCTGATTTTCCAATCCTCAATATGGTATCCAGTTCATTTGCAAGGGAGCGAAGGTAAGCACGTTGTTTACTCGTAATCATCGGTAAATTTCCTTTCTCTTTTCCAGCTCGGCGGCAAATGCACGAAGCGCTTTGCCCCGGTGGCTGATTTGGTCTTTTTCCTGTGTGCTGAGCTGTGCAAAGGATTTTCCGTCCACCAGAAAAATCGGATCGTAACCGAACCCGCCGTTTCCAACAGGCTCGAACGCTATTTTCCCCTGGCACTCCCCTTCTGCGGTAATTTTCGTACCGTCCGGAAATACGCAGCAAATAGAACAGACAAACTTTGCCTTGCGCGCCTGCTCCGGAACGCCTTTCATCGCGTCCAGCAGCTTCTCAATACGGTCCATATCGCTTGCGCCCGCTCCGGCGTAACGTGCGGAATAAACGCCGGGTGCACCGTTCAGCGCGTCCACCATCAGGCCGGAATCATCCGCTACCGCTGGCAAACCGGCTTTGCGGCACGCCGCCTCCGACTTTAAATATGCATTCTCCGCAAAGGTCCTTCCGATCTCCTCCACATCCTCCAACTGTGCGGGGGATACGGAAATATGCAGCGGAGCCAGTATGCGCTCCAGTTCCTTTAATTTGTTTTGATTATGGGTAGCGAGTACAAATGTGGTCATTCAGTCCTCCTGTCTGGCAAAAAGGGCTTCGGCAAATTCATCCGAATTGAACGGCTGGAGGTCATCCACCTGTTCGCCCACGCCAATAAATTTCACCGGAATTCCAAGGCTTTCGCGTATGGCAAGCACAACGCCGCCGCGCGCGGTACCATCCAGCTTCGTAAGTACAATGCCGGTAATCCCTGCCGCCGCCTGAAATTCACGGGCCTGGTTCACAGCGTTCTGGCCTGTGGTTGCATCAAGGACGAGAAGGACTTCCTTATCGGCATCGGGCAGTTCCCGGTCGATTACACGCCTGATTTTCGCAAGTTCGTCCATCAGGTTCTTTTTATTATGAAGGCGGCCGGCTGTGTCGCAAATGATGACATCCGCGTTTCTCGCCTTTGCCGCGGCAATGGTATCAAACACGACGGAAGCAGGGTCGCTGCCCTCGGCCTGCTTAATCATATCGGTGCCGGCGCGTTCTGCCCATACTTCAAATTGCTCGATTGCGGCGG
>JAAYWU010000318.1 GCA_012516295.1 Clostridiales bacterium
CTGCACAAGTTCAGAGGCATTGTTCAATTTCAGCGCCGCCGCCGCTTCATGAACTTCCTGTAAGGTTGTATTCAGAAGCGAAAGCACGCCCGTTCCCGTAACGCCCTCAATACGGCGGACGCCGGCCGCAACGGAGCTTTCCGATACAATCTTGAACAGGCCGATTTTCGCGGTATTATCAATATGCGTGCCGCCGCAGAATTCCTTCGAAAAATCGCCGGCGGAAACTACGCGGACAATCTTTCCGTATTTTTCTCCGAACAGCGCCATCGCACCGGATCTTTTCGCTTCTTCAATCTCCATTTCACGGCATTCCACGGGTATCCCGCTTAAAATCGCCTGATTGACAAGGGCTTCCACCTTCAGCAATTCTTCTTTTGTCAAAGCGGAGAAATGGGTAAAGTCAAAGCGGACATGCTTCTCATTGACAAGCTGGCCGGCCTGTTCCACATGATCGCCCAGAACCTTGCGCAGGGATGCCTGAAGCAGGTGCGCGGCCGTATGGTTCCGCATAATTGCAAGGCGTTTTTCCTTATTTACGGATACTTTGACTTCTTCCCCAACGCGGACTTCCCCTGCGGAAACCACCGCGTGGTGGAGATAATTTTTCGCATGGTTTTTGGTTGTGTCCTTTATTTCCAGAATCGCGTCGCCGGCCTCGATTGTTCCGGTATCGCCAATCTGCCCGCCGCTTTCCGCGTAGAACGTTGTTTTATCCAGCACCAGCACAATTTCATCGCCGGCTGTCGCGGATTCCACGCGTTCGCCGTCGCGTACAATGGCGGTCACCTTCGCCGTTGTTTCAAACTGGCCGTACCCGAGGAATTCCGTTTCCGGAACACCTTCCAGAAGGTCGCTTTCGCCCTCCCATGCATCGGCGCCGGCGTTCTTTCTCGCCGCGCGGGCGCGTTCGCGCTGTTCCAGCATCAGCCGCTTAAATTCTTCCTCGTCAACCGTCATGCCACGCTCGGCGACGATTTCTTTCGTCAGGTCGATCGGGAAGCCGTAAGTATCGCTCAGGCGGAATGCGTCCGCACCGGAAAACACCTTGGATTTGGCATTTTCAATATATGTGTTCAAGAGTTGAAGGCCCTGGTCAATGGTTTTCGCAAAGCTTTCCTCTTCCACGTTGATGAGCTTTAAGATCATCGCGCGTTTTTCATCCAGTTCCGGATACGCGTTCTTATTCTCATCAATGACGGTATTCGCAACCTCGGAAAGGAAGGTACGGTGAATGCCGAGCAGGCGCCCATGGCGCGCGGCGCGGCGCAGCAGGCGGCGCAGGACGTAGCCTCTGCCCTCGTTTGAAGGCATAACGCCGTCGCCGATCATAAACGTTGTGCTGCGGATATGGTCGGTAATTACACGCAGGGAAATATCCTTTTTCGGGTCGTCTCCGTATTTTACATCCGCAATCCGGCAGATATGTTTCATAATATTCTGGACGGTATCGACAAGGAACAGATTGTCCACATTCTGCATAATGCAGGCCAGGCGCTCCAAGCCCATACCGGTGTCGATATTCGGGTGCTCCATCGGCGGGTAATTTCCCTTGCCGTCGCTGTTGAACTGGGAGAACACAACGTTCCAGAACTCAACAAAGCGGTCACAGTCACAGCCGACGCCGCAGGTTGGGGAACCGCAGCCGTACTGTTCGCCGCGGTCAAAATAGATTTCCGAGCAGGGGCCGCAGGGGCCGGAGCCATGCTCCCAGAAATTGTCCTCTTTTCCCATCCGGACAATGCGGGAGGGGTCCACGCCGACTTCCTTTGTCCAGATTTCGTACGCTTCGTCGTCGTCGGTATAAATGGTAATCCAAAGGCGGTCAACGGGCATTTACAGAACCTTCGTGCAGAATTCCCACGCCCATGCGGTCGCTTCATGTTTAAAGTAATCGCCGAATGAAAAATTGCCGAGCATTTCAAAGAACGTGCCGTGGCGCGCGGTAATGCCTACGCGCGCAATATCCGGCGTACGGATGCATTTCTGGCAGGTAGTCACCCTTTTACGGGGCGGAGTCACCTCACCGGTAAAATATTTTTTCATCGGCGCCATGCCGGAATTAATCAGCAAAAGGCTGTTGTCATCCTTCGGCACCAAAGAAAAGCTTTGTAAGCGCAGATGCCCTTTTGATTCGAAAAAAGACAGATATTTTTCACGCAGTTCGTTCAAACCAGTCCATTTCATTGCAATAACTCCATTCCGCCTCTCAGGCAAAAATAATAGATATATTTGTTCAGCGCGCCGCAAAAAAAATAGACTTCACCATCCACAATGGGACGGAGAAATCCGTGGTACCACCCAAATTGCGCTGCCGCGCCGCTTGAATCCCTTAACGCGGGGAACGCCGCGGCTCGTCGCCGCAGGGCTGGGGTTGGCTCCAGCGCCGGGGAATGCGGGAATCTTTCAGCCGTGGACTCCCTCTCTTTCGCAGTAACCGACACATTTGTACCCTTTAACGCCATTACATTCCGGCTGCCGTCTCAAAAACAACCAAAAATGCACATTCAATTTCATTTTGATTATAACCTGTATTCTTTCTCTTGTCAATGAAATTTGGCAGATAGCGACTTATTTTTCGGCAAGTTCGTCGGCAATCTGTTTAAATACGGGGCCGCAGGTTGCGCCGCCGCCGGTGCCGCTTTCTGCGAAAACGGTAATCACATACTTTGGATTGTCATAAGGATAAAATCCCGCGTACCAGGATTCAACCGTCTCCACATTTTTTACGTATTTCCCGGTCTGCGCGGTGGAGGTCTTCGCGCCCGCCTCTCCTTTTTCCGGCTTGCCTTTTTTACTGGTCCCGGTTTCAACGGACTCCTTCATAAAATCGCGGAGCAATTCCGCGGTTCTGTCGGAAAGCACCGGCGTGCTCTTCTGTTGCGGGGCTTTCGACGTATATTTCAGATTTTCGTCCACAAAGCCCTCGTACACGCTCGGCGGCGTAAACTTCCCGCCGCTCGCAATGGTATTGACCATCGCGGTAATTTGCATGGGCGTTGCGATAAGGTCGCCCTGTCCGAAGGAAAAATTCGCAAGGGCGCGTGGGATGTTCAGGCTTTCCAGCGTCGGCAAATTCCCCTCGGAAGAAGCTATCCCCGGCGCGATTTCAAACGCGTGCCCGAATCCCAGGTTTTGCGCCATCAAAAGGAACTGCGCCTGCGGTACCTTTTGCATAATATTGATAAAATAGGTATTACAGGATTGCGCCATCGCCTTCTTCATTGTTTCTGCACCATGGCTTTCCCCGTTAAAGCAATGGCACAAATCGCCGTACACATTGATCGAGCCGGTGCAGGTGTAAGGCGTATCCGGCGATATGCCATACTCCAGCGCGGCTGCGGCGGAAACAAGCTTAAAAACAGAACCGACGTTGTAAGCGGAAAGGCAGCGGTTCATAAGCGGGGAATCCTTGGATTTCAGCGCTTCCGCAAGATGGCTCGGCGAAAAAGCCGGAAGGCTCACCATGGCGCGGATTTTGCAGGACGGTACCTCCGCAATGACAACCGCTCCCTTGGTAAGGTACTTTTCAGCCGCTTTCTCCGCTATGTCCTGAATATTCTTGTCAAGCGTCAAGACGACCCCTCTGTTTTCCAGATAGGAAGTATCATTGATTTTTTTGTTTTCCCCCTGCAGCACCCGATTCAGGGCGTCCACCCGATAGGTAACGGAAATTTCCCCCTGATTCTTTGTAAGCTGCTCATTAAATGCCTTTTCGATGCCCGTTGCGCCGGCGCCGGTACCGTCCAGGTAACCGATAATATGCACGGCCGGCTGTTTTTCATGGTAACGGGTATTAACGCGGAACACATCGATTCCGGGCGCGGTAATGTTTTTCAGAAGCTTCAGCGCGAACGGTTTGCCCGCGGTCAGGGACGGATACACTTCCTGCATTTCCTTGGCGGACAGCGTTTTGCTGAGCGCCGCGGCGCCTTCCACGCTTGGCGAAACCGCGGCCACATACTCGCTTCCCGACCTTGTGAAAGGTACTTTATGGCAGTCATAAATCGTACCTCTTGTTTTTGCGAGAACCAGCTTGTAGCTGCTCTGGTTGTCGGCGGTCGCCGCCAGCCGCGACCCGCTGGAAATCGAAAAGATGCTCAATATACTCAGAAACATGCACATCATCATGACAGCGAAAAAAACTGCCGTTCTTTTTTCCATAAAAAAGCCCCCATATCGGGTAGGATTCCCAATATGGAGGATTTTTATGCATTTATACGCGCTTTTTACGCAGGATCGCGCCTTTTGCGATTGGATGCTCCGTTTTGAAATATACGATCATCATCGCGTGGGGGGCGGATTCGATCGGGTTCCAGTATTCGTCAAACAGCGCATCCAGCGTAAGAAGATAGGGTTTCTTCCCTTTCTCCAGAATGTCGGCGGTATCCCCCTTGAAGAAACGGTTCCGCTGGGACAGCGTCGCAACGCCGTCTTCGTATTTCTCGCATACGGCGATAACGTCATACTCCCGCACATAGCCGCCGTTTTCATAAACCTGACCCGGTTCGTGCCCAAAGTAGAAGCCGGTGCTGTATTCGCGGTGGCTGATTTTATTCAGTTCTTCCGCAATCCATGGAGAGAGTTTTTGCTTCGGATTGCGGTAATATTCGTCAATGGCGTTCCGGTATGCATTCGTGACGACCGATACATAGTAGGCGGATTTCGCCCTGCCTTCAATTTTCAAACTGGTTACACCGGCCTGAATCAGCTCCGGAATATGCTCAATCATGCACATATCCTTCGAATTCAGTATATAGGTGCCGTTTTTGTCTTCAAAAATCGGCATATATTGCCCGGGCCGCTTGGATTCCACCAGCGCATACTCCCAACGGCAGGGCTGCGCGCAATCCCCGCGGTTCGCGTCGCGCCCGGTCAGATAGCTGGACAAAAGGCAGCGTCCGGAAAAGGAAACGCACATTGCGCCGTGGACAAATGCTTCGATTTCGAGCTGTTTCGGCGTTTTCGCGCGGATTTCCGCGATCTCTTCCAAATTCAGCTCCCGCGCAAGGACAACCCGTGAAGCGCCCAGATTATACAGCTCGTTCGCGCTGGCGTAATTCGCAATTCCCGTTTGCGTGGACATATGAACCGCCACATCCGGCGCATAGTTTTTTGCCATTGCCAGCACGCCCAAATCCGCAATAATCAGCGCGTCCACCCCGACGGACTGCGCAAAGCGCAGAAAATCCGGGAGGCGGGCAAGCTCTTCGTTATGGGGTACGGTATTGCAGGTAAGGTATATCTTGACATTCTTCTCGTGCGCCAACTGAACGGCCCTCTGCAGCTCTTCCCGGCTGAAGTTGGAAGGAGCGGTGCGCATACCGAACTCCTGTCCGGCAAGATAAACCGCGTCCGCTCCGAATTCCAAGGCCGCGCCCAGCCGCTCCATATCGCCGGCAGGCGACAGCAGCTCAACGCGATTGCTTTCTTCTTTCAAATTTCCCCCTCCAATTATTTCAATCCCGCTTTCTTTAAATTCGCCTCATGCTTCGCATTCGTTGTGGCGTAATACGCCTTGCCGTTCTTATCGTGGCAGAAATAGAGGTAGTTGGTATTGGCCGGATTCAGCGCCGCGTCAATCGCATCCATTCCCGGATTGCAAATCGGGCCCGGCGGCAGCCCTTTTATGGTATAGGTGTCGTAACGGCTCTTATAAGTGGAGCGCAGATCGGACGGAACCGCATCCTTTGTACGGTAAGGATAATAGGTTGTCGGGTCGGAACGCAGGCGCTGAAGGTCGCCCACTTCCTTCGCAAGCCGATTGTGGAAAACTGAAGATACCTTGTACATGTCCTCTTTATCCGCCGCCTCGGCCTGTATCATGGAAGCCAGCGTCATCACCTGATCGAGCGACATGTTTTTTGCAACTGCCTTATCCTGAATTTGCTTTGTCAATTTTTTGCTGCAGTTATTCAGAAGCTTTTTCACCACATTTTTCGGGTCTTCATCCTTATAAAAATCATACGTATCCGGGAACAGGTAACCCTCCAGCTTGTAATACCGTTCTTTTCCGTTGCTGATCGCCTTGATGATTTCGTAGCTGCTGTCAAACTGATCGGAATTTGCAATGGCAAGAAACTCCTTTGCGCTGCAAACATTCTGCTTTTCCAACAGCCCCGCCATTTCAAGGACATTGATGCCTTCTTTAATGGTGACTTTAATTGTGTCGATGCGGTTCAGATTGGACTGCAGCGTTGTAATAATCGCCTGATAATCCAAATTCGTGTCAATTTTATAACTGCCGTTGCGATAGCTTCCATCCGCTTTGGTCAGTTTGGAATACAGCACGAAGAAATTCGCATCCCGAATCACTCCGGCATTCTTTAAAATGCCGGCAACCTGCTCGGAAGTTGCTTTCTTGGGAATTTCGACGGTTACGCTTACCTTCTCCTTTCCGATTGCCAGCATATCGTTAATTCCGGTAATCAGATACTGCGCAAGCAGAACGGAGATGAATAGCACCATAATAACCCAGAAAAAGCGGAAGAAATTCTTATTCTTCCTTCCCTTTTCCAAATTGCGGACCTGGTGCGCATGTTCGGCGCGGATCGCGGCTTCACTTTGCGAAAGCTTTGCCCTGCGCGCCGCCCGGGGGTCGCTGTAGCTATTCAGCACATTGTGATTCCTGGGGGCCACCCTTCTGCCCGCCGGTGCGGAAGGAGAATCTTCCCCCGGCGTTGCGTAAAAATCCTCGTCCTTTATATTCAGTTTAAAATTCTGTACCCTTTTCTGATGGTAACCGTTGGGGTCCCTCTCATCACTCATGGATACAACCTCCTACAAATGCATTTCAGCCGCCTGCCCTTTGATTTGCCATCCTCCGAATATACTTCTCCGTAATTAATATATCCACGGGTTTGTCATAATAGCCGTGGGGCAAATTCCACTGCACACAGCCGGAATAGCAGATACCGACCGTTGTTCCGCCAAACCCGGCAAGGAAACGGTCGTAATAACCCTTTCCGTATCCAAGGCGATACCCCTGAGAGTCAAAGCTGAGCCCCGGTACGATGCAAAGCCCCTTTGAAAAATCCGTCACTTTTCGACATTTGGAGGGAGACGGTTCCAAAACGCCGAAGCTGCCTTTTTCCAGATCATCGAGGGAAGTTATATAGAAAAATTCCATATCATATGTATCCGGAACACACCTTGGCGCCGCAACCCTTTTCCCGCTGGCAAGCGCGGTCTTGATCAACGCGATTGTATCCACCTCGATCGGCTTGCTGACATAAGTGAACACGGTCTCCGCGCCCGTATACTCCCGCAGCGCAAGGAGCCGGTTTTGGATTTTGGAATCCATCCCGGCTTTCTGGTCTTCGCCCAGCCTGCTGCGGAACTGCCGGTAACGCGCGCGCAGATTTATTTTTATTTCTTTGATGTTCTTTATATACATTGCATCGACTTCCTAAGAGACTTTGATTTTTCAGAGCCCAACAGCTCCCCGACGATCGCCAGGGCAAACTCCACCGCTACGCCCGCGCCCCGCGCCGTAATAATTTTTCCGCTGACACAGACCGGGTCCATGGAAACGGTTTGTGCGCCCAGCTCCGTTTCGTACCCCGGGAAGCAGCACGCGGCATGTCCCTTTAACAGGCCCATATGCCCAAGGATCGAAGGCGCAGCGCAGATCGCCGCAATATATTTCTTTTGTTCTTCGCAATGGCGTAACGCTTCCCGGACAACCTTTGATTTTTCCAGATTCGGGGTGCCCGGAACGCCGCCCGGTAAAATTACCATATCCAGGCCGTCGAAAGAAACATCCTTTTCTTCCACATCGGCGGTCACTTCGATTTTATGCGAACCGGTGATTCTTTTCCCGCCTACGCCGACAGTAATCACATCCAAGCCTGCGCGGCGCAATACATCAACGGTTGCCAATGCCTCGATTTCTTCAAAACCATTTGCAAGAAAAAGATATATCATAACAGAACCCTCCTAAAGATTAATCAAGCGGAAGTCCAAGATAGGGCATGTCCGTATCCGCCCCAATTTGGCGGACCGTTGCGCCCCCAATTGGCTTAATCATGCCAAAATCCGTAACGTTCCCCTTCTGCCCCAGCGGACTGAACGCCGGAAGGCGAAGGATATATTTCTGCGCCGGCACCTCATGAAGAATGCAGGCGGCCAAATTACGCATTGTATTCCCGCTTGCCATCAGCTCCAAAATCAAGCAGGAATCGTCCTCCATTCTGCGGCAAAAAGCATAGGCTGCTTCCTTCCCGGACCGGGCGCAAATCATCCGGTCGCCGTAAACCTTTCCCATTCCCTGCGCGAAAGCGAAGGCTTCGTCGCTCCATAAAACATTTCCGGACCGCGAAAGCAGAGTTTTATTCCGAAGCAAGTTTAACTCCTGAAAGGTAAAAAGGTTCTTTAAAGGGCTCGCTGAACCGG
Organism: Clostridiales bacterium; assembly: GCA_012516295.1. Classification (GTDB taxonomy): domain Bacteria; phylum Bacillota; class Clostridia; order Oscillospirales; family Acutalibacteraceae; genus Caproiciproducens. Next base: position 8,395 of record JAAYWU010000318.1, read on the forward strand.
CAAGCCTGCGCATGGTTTCCTGGGATACGGTATAATGGCTGACTTTAAAGAAGGAAGTATAGTCGGACTTTTCATACAAGCTGTAAAGGTCCGGCGTTGCCGGCAGCACAGCCGAATACTGGTCCCCCCGCTTTGCGCCGGCCAGCGCGGCGGCAGCCAGAAGAGCCGCCATATAGCCGCGGCCGCGGTAAGCGGGAAGTGTGGCCGCCGCATAGATATAATGCGCCTGAACCGGCTTCCCATCCGTAGAAATTTGAATGGGAAGCATATAGAGTACGGACGCGATACCCTTGGTTGTAAGATAAACAAGGCAGTTCCGGGGCCGAAAACAATTATTTAAAAAGTACTTTGCCGGGCGCGAGGGTTCCTGAAAGCAGGTTTCCCATATTCGGGCAAGCTCCCGGCGCATCCCCCAATCGGCAAAACGAATCATACCATAACACTCCAGACAGCACAAATGACAGCTTGTAACCGTACCTTTTTGAAACGGGAAGCATCTTTGCCATCTGTCCCGAAAATTCTTTATTGCAATGCTTCCATGACCTTTTGCAGAACCTCTTCATGAATTGCCTCTACTGTCCTTGGGTTTTCCCCCTCTGCGCAGCGGATAATCTTCCAATTCAAACGCTGCGCGGCATAAACCGCGCTTTCATGGCATGCTGCAAGATAGGACTCATTGCTCTCATGGATATCTTTTTTCTCTTCATTCCCGTGATAGCGGCCGGTTAAAAGCCGTTGGGATACCTTCAGCGGCATACTGAGATAAATCGTCAGGTCCGGACGGGGAAGTTCCAGCTTATTGTATTCAAAATCCTGCAGCCAGTCAATAAAATCATCCCACCGCTCTTTGGGCAATTTGGAAAGCTGGAAAACGATATTCGAAGTGGTGTAACGGTCGGCAATGATGAAAGCGCCGCTCTGATAGTCCTGTTTCCAGAAACGCTGATAACTGGCAAAGCGGTCAACCGCGTAAAAAGAAGAAGCGGCATAGGCGTTAACATCATCGGGATCCGAGCCGAATTCGCCGTTCAGATACATTTTCGCCAAAGCGGACGAAGGTTCGCCGTAATCCGGAAAGGAAACGCGGCGCAGCTTCACGCCACGCTCCGCAAGGGTTTTGCAAAGCAGAGCGGTCTGGGTAGCCTTGCCGCTGCCGTCCAGCCCTTC
>JAAYWU010000319.1 GCA_012516295.1 Clostridiales bacterium
CGCGTATATTGAGCGCAGAGATATGCAATATCTTTACAACGACGGGGATCTTTATTATTTCATGGACTCGGAAACTTTCGAGCAGACTCCGATTAACAAGAGCGTTTTAGGCGATAACTTTAAATTTGTTCAGGAAAACATGATCTGTAAGGTTCTTTCCTATAAAGGCAACGTTTTTGGAGTTGAGCCGCCGAATTTTGTCGAACTCAAAGTAACAAAAACAGATCCCGGCTTCAAGGGTAACACCGCAACAAACGCATTAAAGCCTGCTACAGTTGAAACCGGTGCGCAAATCAATGTCCCCCTGTTTATTGAGGAAGGCGAAATGATTCGTATTGATACGCGCACAGGCGAATATATGGAGCGCGCGTAACCAACAATAAGCTTGTTATAAACAAGCTTTATAAGGAGGTATAATTATGACAAACAAAGAGAAGGTCTCCTATATTCGCGGACTGGCTGAGGGCCTGGAGCTTGATGAAAGCAAAAAAGAGGTCAAGGTGATTAATGCGATTATTGATCTGCTTGACGACATGGCCCTTTCTATTGCGGAGATGCAAGAAAGCTTTGATGATATGACAGATCAGCTTGATGCTGTTGATGAAGATCTGGGAGCTTTGGAAGACGATTTCTACGGTGACGGTGACGATGAGGATGACGACGGGGAATGCTACTATGAGGTAACCTGCCCGAATTGCCATGAAACAATATGCCTGTCAGAGGATATTGTTGAAGACGGCCAGATGGATTGCCCGAATTGCGGCGAGTCGCTGGAATTCGATCTTGACGAGGACGGCTGTGAATGTGGCTGCGACTCCGACCACTGCGACCACGAATAATTCAGAATTTCTTTATGTTTTGAAAGTGAGCACTGCGCGAGCAGTGCTCCTTCTAGCGATTGGCGTTTGTTTCTTTTAAAAATAAGGAATGAATACTTTTTGCCTGTGTAAAGAGGGAGAAAAGAATGAATTTAACAAAGAAATTAACTGCATTTTCATTGGCCGTGTGCATGTTTGCATCGGTTTTGTCCGGTTGCACGGGTACTGCTTCGACTGCGTCCAGCCAAGCGAGTGCAGAAACGAGCCGGCCTGCTTCCAGCACACAATCCGCTTCGCAGAAAACAACGATAAAAATTGCCGCACTAAAAGGGCCGACAGGGCTGGGCATGCTTCAGCTTATGAGCAAGAACGATGCTAAAACCGCTGCGGAAGCATATGAATTCACACTTGTAAATTCACCGGATGAAATCGTGTCGAAAATCTCCAAGGGCGAAGTCGACGCGGCGGCGGTACCGACCAATCTTGCGGCTGTGTTATATAATAAAACGAACGGGAAAGTCCAGATGGCCGCGGTAAACACGCTCGGCGTCTTGTCAATCCTGACGAACGGGGAAACCGTCAACAGCATAAAGGATTTAAAGGGCAAGACGGTCTATTCTTCCGGCCAGGGCTCTGTTCCGGAGTACGCGTTTAACTATATCCTGGAGCAAAACGGGTTGACTCTCGGCAAGGACGTTCAAGTAGAGTATAAAGCAGAGCATGCGGAGCTGGCTGCGCTGGTTATCGCCGGAAAGGCAAAAATCGCCCTGCTGCCCGAACCGTTTGTCACGCAGGTTATGGCGAAGAACAAGAATGTGAAGGCTTCGCTGGATTTGACAAAAGAATGGGATACCGTATCCGGCGGGAAAAGCGTACTCACAATGGGCTGTTTAATTGTCCGCAAGGATTTTGCGGAGGAGAATAAGGCGGCCTTTGACACATTCCTCGACGAATATAAACAGTCGACGGAGTTTACAAATTCCAATATAGAGGAAGCGGCCGCGCTGTCGGAAAAATATCAGATAATGCCGGCTGCGGTTGCGAAAAAGGCGATTCCAAGCTGCAATATCGTCTATATGGACGGCAAGGAAATGCAAACAAAAATCCCTGAATTCTTAAATATTCTCTACACAGCCAACAAGAAGTCCGTTGGAGGTAGTTTGCCGGGTGAAGACTTCTATTACACAAAATAAAGGATTGTTCCGGTACAAAACAATAAGGAAGCTGTTTGCCGCCGTATTTTGGCTTTGTGTGTGGCAGTTGATTTATTTCGCTGTTCGGCAGGAGATACTCATTGTATCTCCTGTTCATGTTTTGCAAAAACTCATTGCTCTTTCCAGGGAGAGCGCTTTTTGGCTGACCGCGTTCTTTTCCATGACCCGTATTTTGGAGGGATTTCTGCTCGGAGTTTTTACGGGAAGTCTGTTGGCGGTTTGCACGTGCGTTTCCCGCATACTGTATGATATTTTTCATCCGGTAATCAGCATCATTAAAGCTACGCCGGTTGCTTCCTTTATTATTCTCGCGCTGGTCTGGATTCCTTCCGCCCATGTGCCGGC
>JAAYWU010000320.1 GCA_012516295.1 Clostridiales bacterium
GAGATCAGCTGATAGGCAATGATTCTGCATTCCGCTTCGCTTTTTTTGTTCCCGTAATATTCCCGGATAGTGGGGAGAATATGGTTAGGCATTTCAATTTCGCTCTGAAGCAGAAGATAGGGAATGTAGATTTTTGTAAAACGCCGGAATTTAACGACCAGCTCGCAGATTTCCCAGATCATGTTCCACAGGCGGTCCAAAGGGGGAATATTTGTATTGCCCGCAGCAAAAATATCCCCTGCTGAATCCTGCATCATTTGGTCAATTGCCGTTTTTAACAGCTCATCCTTGGATTGGAAACAGTAATTAATCATGGCGACATTTACACCTGCTTTGGAGGCGATTTTCCGGGAAGTTATTTCATCCGGTGTCTCTGATTCATTTAAAAGCTGTATTGCCGCTTGAACAAGAACCTGCCTCACTTTTTCTTTTTGCATGAATATCACCACTCGTAAATGAGTTTAAAACATGTTTAATAATACCGTATTTCCTTTTTCCAGTCAACTTGAACGGAAAAAATGATCATTGTGCAATTGCTGAACTTTCTGTGAAAATCCGTAAAAAGGGAAATAGTTACCCCCGCACAGCGGGGTAACTATTTTGAGTGGATAAAGATTTAAGCGGAAGAAAGCAAATTTTGTGTTGCATTTCGTGTTGCATCGCTTTTTAATTTACTGGTTTTTGCTCGGCTTATTTCGTTTTGCCGAAATAATTTATTTTAAGCAAAACATAAACAATGCCCGCATAGACGCTGAAACCAACATCTAAGCGGGCCACGATTGGCAGGGGCAGAAGGACTTGAACCCTCGGCACGTGGTTTTGGAGACCACTGCTCTACCAACTGAGCTATACCCCTATCTGTATATTTTAAGTTGCGTTTAATATTCTATCATTTTCCCTTTTTTATGTCAATACTAAATTCTACACTTTCTGTAACTTATACAAAGTTTAACAGATTAGGCTTGACATATTCCGGCACAGTATGTATAATTATTTTTATGTAATATGACTTACACGAATACCCCTGCCGTATGGCGGATGGGAGGGAAAAGATAAATGGCTGAGATTAGAATTAAAGACAACGAGTCTCTGGACAGCGCCCTGAGAAGGTTTAAGAAGCAGTGCGCGAGAGCGGGAGTCATTGCTGAGGTTCGTAAGAGAGAAGCTTATGAAAAGCCTTCCGTTAGACGTAAGAAGAAATCCGAAGCAGCCCGCAAGCGTAAGTATAAGTAAGCTGGGACAGAAAAACAAATGTCATAGGAAAAGCGGGCTTGATTGCCCGCTTTTTTAGCTTGATTTTCATTTCTGCGAAACGGAGGTATTGTTTTGGCATTGTTTTTGCCTACCGCTGCTGTGGATAAGGTGTTGGATATTACTCCGGAGCTTATTCGCGCCATGAAAGCCCGGGCTATTATACTGGATGTGGACAATACGCTCGCCGTTCATGGATCGCAGGAGCCGTTCGAGGGAACGATTGAATGGACCCGTACCATGCGGGAAAATGGAATTGATATTATTATTATGTCAAACAACTTTAAACGGCGTGTTGCGCCGTTTGCCGCAAAATACGGGCTGCCGTTCATGTATCTTTCCTTGAAACCCCTTCCGCTGGCCTATCACCGCGCAATACGAAGGATGGGTGTAAAACACAGCGAGGTTGTAGTTGTCGGGGATCAGGTTTTTACGGATGTGATCGGTGCGAACCTGTCCTTTATGAAATCGATTCTTCTTGTCCCCACGGGTAAGGAACAGTCAATATCCTTTGCGATTCGCCGCTTTTTGGAAACTCCGATCCGGTACATAGTGAAAGCGACAAAACGTGGGAAAGAATACTTTGAATAAGGGGAAATCAGGATGGGCAAAAAAAGAGTTCTTGTTCTTCTCGGGCCAAACCTGAATATGGTCGGTGTGCGCGAGAAGGGTGTTTATGGGGATGAAACAGCGGAAAGCATTAACCTTCAAATTGTGGAAAATGCAAAAAAGTTGAATTATGACTGCGACATTTACCAGTCCAACCATGAGGGCGATCTGATCGACAAAATCCACAGCGCAAGCGGGATTTATCATGGCGTCGTTATTAACGCCGGGGCCTTGACGCATTACAGCTATGCGCTGCGGGATGCCATTGCAAGCGTCCGGATTCCTTTTGTGGAAACGCATATGAGCAATATCTATGCGCGCGAGGACTTCCGCCATAAAAGCGTAATTTCGGAAGTGTGCGCCGGGCAGATTGCCGGATTTGGAAAAAACAGTTATTTTCTTGCGCTCGCTGCGCTGAAGGACCTTATGTAAGGGCAAAAATATCTTGAAAAAATATGTGAAATATTATAAGATATGAGATGGAAAAACTAGTTTGGAGGATAAAATCATGATATCAGCAGGTGATTTTCGAAACGGCGTTACCTTTGAGTTAGACGGCAACGTTGTATCTATTATTGAATTTCAGCATGTGAAACCGGGTAAGGGCGCGGCTTTTGTCCGTACAAAAATCAGAAATGTGATTACCGGAAGCGTTACGGAAAGAACATTCAATCCGAATGATAAATATCCGAC
>JAAYWU010000321.1 GCA_012516295.1 Clostridiales bacterium
AATCGGATTACACCACAAACCTTGATAAGGCTGCTGACGATGGCAGCAACCTGATCTGGGGCATCGGTTTCGCCATGGCCGACGCAGTAACCAATGCGGCGAAACAGAATCCGGATATCAGCTATGCAATCGTAGACAATTCCTACGGCGACGAAACTCCTGACAATGTAACAGGCGTTATGTTCCGCGCGCAGGAGCCTTCCTTCCTTGTTGGCTACATTGCCGGGAAAACTACAAAGACCGGGAAAGTCGGTTTTGTGGGCGGCATGACCAGCGCCATCATCGACCAGTTCGAATATGGCTATAAGGCCGGCGTTGCCTATGCGGCAATAGAACTGAATAAGAACATTACGGTTGACGCTCAGTACGCGGAAAGCTTCGGCGATTCCGCAAAGGGTAAGGCAATTGCAACAAGCATGTTCAACAATGGCTGCGATATTGTATTCCATGCGGCCGGCGGTGTTGGCACAGGCGTTATTGAAGCGGCAAAAGAAGCCAACAAATTTGCGATCGGTGTTGACCGCGACCAGGCTTATCTTGCCCCGAAGAACGTTCTTACCTCTGCATTGAAGCTCGTCAACAAAGCGGTTGAGCTCGTTTCCAAGGAAGCAATCAACGGCCAGAAGATCGGCGGCAAGACCTACACCTATGGTCTGACGGAAGACGCTGTTGGAATTCCGGAAGAGCATTCGCTCATGGGCGACGACACCTATAATGCGGCGATTGCCCTCGAAAGCAAAATTAAAGACAAGACAATCACTCCTCCGGCAACCAAGGACGAATATAATCAATTTGTAGCCAACCTTAAATAATTTGGCATTGATCCATTTCTTTCAAAAGCGGGGCGCGTTTTCAGGCGCCCCGCTGTGTCTAAAGAACCATTAACAGGCAGGGGGTCTATTTGATGGAAGTCAGCAGCGATTATGCGGTGCAGATGCACGGCATTACAAAAGTGTTCGGTTCTTTTTGCGCCCTGAATAATGTCCATCTCGACGTTAAGAAGCGAACAATCCACGCGATCTTAGGCGAAAACGGCGCGGGAAAAAGCACGCTGATGAATGTGCTTTACGGCTTGTATCAGGCAGATGCGGGGGAAATCTTTTTAAATGGAGAAAAAGTAAATATAAAAAATCCAAATATTGCAATTGAACATGGTATTGGCATGGTTCACCAGCACTTCATGCTGGTTGAAAATTTTACGGTTACACAGAACATTATTCTGGGGAATGAAGTAACAAATCAGTTCGGCGTATTAAATATGAAAAAAGCACGTGAGGAAATCCTTGAAATCGTCCAGAAATATGGACTGGAAGTAGATCCGGACGCAAAGATAGAGGACATTTCCGTTGGCATGCAGCAGCGTGTTGAAATATTAAAGGCGCTTTATCGCGGGGTTGATCTGCTGATTTTGGACGAGCCTACCGCGGTGCTGACTCCGCAGGAAATAGACGACCTGATCCAGATTATGCACAACCTGATTTCTGACGGCAAAACCATTATCATTATTACCCACAAGCTGAAGGAAATTAAGGCGTCGGCCGATGTCTGCACCATTATCCGCCGCGGCGAATATGTTGATACGGTTTCTGTTGCGGATGTGGACGAGGAAGAGCTGGCGACAAAGATGGTGGGGCATGCTGTTCAGCTTGTTGTTGAAAAGACGCCTGCCAAGCCGGGCGACGTCGTTTTCGAAATTGATAACCTGACGGTCAAGGATGAGCGGAAGCTGGACGCCGTGAAAAACCTGTCGCTGAAAGTCCGAAAAGGAGAAATTGTCGGCATAGCCGGAATTGACGGAAACGGGCAGAAGGAGCTTGTCGAGGCGATTACAAACCTTACGAAAGCGGAAAGCGGTACCATTAAAATAAATGGGGTCGAAATCCAGAATACGACGCCGCGCAATGTGATTGATCATAAGATTTCGACCATTCATGAGGACCGCCAGAAACGCGGCCTGGTTCTGCCGTTTACCGTTGCAGAAAACATGGTTATTGAAAAATACCGTGAACAGCCGTACAGCAAGGGCGGCATGCTCAATAGCAGAGAAATCCTTGCATTTACAAAGAACCTGATCAAGGAGTACGATATCCGCCCGGAGAATTGTGAAAATCAGGCGGCAAGGGGCCTTTCCGGCGGAAATCAGCAAAAAGTGATTATTGCGAGGGAAATCTCGAATGAGCCGGATTTGCTGATTGCCGTTCAGCCTACCCGCGGCCTGGACGTGGGCG
>JAAYWU010000322.1 GCA_012516295.1 Clostridiales bacterium
TCAGCATGTTGGTCAGCATCGTTACGGAAAAAGGAGAATCGTCTACGATTGCTACTTTAATTTCCTTCATAATCATCCCTGCTTTTCTGTTTACTAAAATTCTTGCTTTAAAAATCTCTTATAACGTATTTCTCGGCTGGTTCCTGCCATTTTTTTAGGAAAACAGGATTATTTTATGGGAATAAGTTCATAGTCCCGGTTCCCAAGCCCGATTTTTACCGCATGGTCAATTCCGACCCTCCAGTCGGTCACAGGGTGCGTGTCTGTGAAATGGTCGTGGGTGGTCTGCGGTTGTTCCGCTAAAAAGCTGCCGTTTAAAACGGGCTGGCGGTTCACCGCGTCCGCGCAGGCAACGTCCAGCGCGACAGGGTCAAAGGAAGCGAACATGCCCACGTCCGGAACAATCGGCGCGTCGTTTTCCGCGTGGCAGTCGCAGTTGGGCGACACATCCATTACGAGGCTGATGTGGAAATGGGGGCGGTCCTTTAACACCGCATAGGCGTATTCCGCAATTTTGCAGTTTAATATTTCGTTCGCCGTATCCTCGCCGGGGTGCACCGCGTCAAAATTACAGGCGCCGATGCAGCGCCCGCAGCCCACGCATTTCTCATGGTCGATTTGTGCCCGGCGGTTTTCGTCGAAGGAAATCGCATCGTGCGCGCAGTTTTTGCGGCAGGAGCCGCAGCCGCGGCATTCGTCCTTCTCCACGACCGGTTTCCGTCGCTGTGCATTTCCATTTTTCCCGCGCGGGAGCCGCAGCCCATGCCGATATTTTTCAGCGCGCCGCCGATTCCCGTGCTTTCGTGCCCTTTGAAATGGGTCAGGGAAATAAAAATGTCGGCGTCCATCACCGCGCGGCCGATTTTGGCCTCTTTTACATATTCGCAGTTGATCGGTACCAGCGTTTCGTCGGTGCCTTTCAAGCCGTCCGCAATCAGAATATGGCAGCCGGTTGCGAACGGGTTGTATCCGTTTTCATAAGCGGCGTCCAGATGGTCCAGCGCGTTTTTCCTTCTTCCAACATACAGGGTGTTGCAGTCGGTCAGAAAAACCCTGCCGCCCTGCCTGCGTACCAGATCGACGATGACCTTCGAGAAATTCGGCCGCAGATAGGAAAGGTTGCCCGGTTCGCCGAAATGAATTTTCACCGCGGTGTACCGGTCCGCGAAGGGAAGCGTTTCAATGCCGGCTTTCTTCACAAGCTTTTCCAGCTTCTGCAGGAGGTTGCATTCCGAAGTAGCCCGGAAATCCGCAAAATAAACCTTTGATTTTTCCATAATTTTCATTCTCCTTTTCCCGCAGGGCCCAACGGCTTTTTGCGGTTTGCGTTAAAATATTTAGACTTTTTTCAAATCAGGCTTTCAAATTGAACGAAAAGAAGAATCCTCTGACCGAAAAACCATCTTCATCGTCATTATACCATAAAATGATAGCCTCTGCATTTAAATGCAAAGGCTATGTATGCTCATAGTTGCAGATTTTATCGAAAATGATTTCCTTAGAAAGGGCGAACAGCCCGCAGATTCCGGCGTTCGTTTCCAAACTTGCGGAAACCACGCTTACGGGCTCGAATGCGCTTTCCTGCACAATGCGGTTGATGATCGGCAGCATCTGCGATTGAAAGGCAACGTAATCCCCGCCCAAAATAACCATGTCGCAGTTCAGAAGGCTGATAATATTGGAAATGGTCGCGCCGATTATGGTGGCGGTTTCTTCAATACATTTTTTCAAAAATTCGTCGCCTTCGCGCCAGACCCGTACAATGTCCTTGAACCCGGCCGAATCGGGACTTTTCCCCAGCGCGGCGAAAGCGTCCCGCGTTTCCTTCGGCGCTTTGGCGCGGATGTATTGCTTCAGCGCACGGATATTGACGGCGTCGCCCAGATTCCCGAATTTTCCGTTTACCAGCCCCAAAGGCCCGGCAGGAATGGAGTTTGAAATTTCTCCCGCGCGGTTGGTGCTGCCCAGGTACAGCTTTCCGTTAATAATGATACCCGCGCCGAATCCGTAGCCGCCGCTGATGTACACAAGGTTTTCCGCCTTTTTGCCGGCACCGGTGGTGAATTCCCCCACCGCCGCGGCGTTTACGTCGTTTACGACCAGCACCTGCGTTTCAAAAAGTTCTTCCAACTGGCGGGAAAGGTCGCTCATGTTCCAGTTGGCAAAATTGGATTCCGCGTAGTAATTGCGGTTTTCCGGGTCGAACACGCCCGGGCACGAAATCGCAATAATCGCCAGATCTTGGCGGCTCAGCCCCGCGGTGGAAAGCAGCAGATTGGTTGCGTTTAAAACCAGATTCAGCCTTTCGGGGTACTTGGCATCGTTTGCGATTGCAACCGTAATTTTGTTGAGGGTTTCGCCGCGCAGGTTCCCCAGCACGAAAATCGGATCCTCGAAATTCAGCTCAATCGCAATAATATATTGGTAATTTTCATTGAATTTGAGAAGGATGGGCTTGCGTCCGCCTGTGGACATGGCGGCTCCGGCGCCGACCTCCTGAATGATCCCAATATCCAGCAGGGACGAAATGTTTTCCGTCATGGCGGATTTGCTGATGCACAGCTCGCGTGACAGCTCCGCACGGGAAATCGGTTCGTCGCAGTAGATTTTTTCAAGGATAACCCTTTGGTTGATCGACCGGATATGGGTTTGGTCTACGGTGTGTATAATGTTCATCACGATCCATTCATTTATTGTCGGATTTTGTAACCATCATAGCATGGGAAAATTCGATTTTCAATAGTATTGCTGGGATTTTTAATTAAATCTATACAAAATTACGAAAATGAATTAAAATGTTCTTGGTAAATACATTGACTTTTTGAAAGGATGGTGATAATATCAAAATAAGTAAGTTCGGAAACAAAACAAACTAAAGACCCTTATGATCAGTCAATCTTACGCACAGTATTATTATTCCAAAAGCAAAAAATCAAAAATTTTTAGGAAAGAAGAGAGATTGTATGAAAAAGAGCAAACTGCTTGCACTGATTCTTGCAGCGGCCATGGTCATAACAGCCGGTGGCTGCGGTTTCACAGGTTCATCCGGCGGCACCGCTGCGTCCGGTACGGAACAGACGGCGAGTTCCGGGGCGGCGTCCAGCGACACCATTACGGTGTACGACACAAACGAAATCCGCACCATGGTGCAGTGGGCGGCTTCCGACACAAACTCCTTTACCATTCTGAATAATGTATCCGAAGGGCTTTACCGCCTGAACGCCAAGCATGAGCCGGAACCGGCTTTGGCGCAGGACTGCAAGATTTCTGACGACAAGCTTACCTACACCTTTACGCTGAGGGACGGCCTGAAATGGAGCAACGGCACCGCCCTTACCGCGAAGGACTTCGTATTTTCCTGGCTCAAGCAGATGAGCGCGGACGCTACAAACGGCTATTCTTTCATTATGACGGACTACATCGTCAACGGTGAGGAATATCTTGCCGGCAAAGCGAAAGCCGAGGATGTCGGCGTGAAAGCGCTTGACGACAAAACCTTTGAAGTCAAGCTGAAGCAGCCGACACCGTATTTCATCCGCCTGACCACCCTTCCGATGTTTTTCCCGCTGAACGAGGAATTTGTGAAGTCCAAGGGCGATAAGTACGGCCTGGATGCGGACAGCATGATTTACTGCGGCCCGTACGTACTTACATCCTATGATCCGGCCAGCGGAAGCGTCATGAAGAAGAACGACTCCTATTGGGATGCCGCGAATGTAAAGGTTCCGAACGTCAAGGTTCGCATCATTAAGGAACAGGCCACGGCTCTTAACGCTTATAAGGCCGGCGAGCTTTCCAGGGTCATCCTTTCCTCTTCCGACGTTCCGGCAATGAAATCCAGCCCGGAATTCAGCTCCAACAACGAATTCCGCACGACTTACCTCCAGTTCAACCTGACGGACAAGACATTGTCCAATAAAAATATCCGTATAGCGCTCGGTTATGCAATCGACCGCACAACCCTTGCGGACGCCATCCTTTCCGACGGTTCCGCACCGGCAACCGGCCTGATTCCGAACTTTATGTACGGGAACGGAAAGCAGACATTCCGTGAACTCAACGGCGACATCACTGCGTTCGACGCAGCGAAGGCAAAGGAATACTGGGACAAGGGCGTAAAAGAGCTTGGCAGCACGCCGACCCTCACCCTTCTGACCGAAGACGATTCCGTAACAAAGACCGTTGCAACCTACCTCCAGAGCGAATTCAAGAAGAATCTCGGCATTGATGTAAAGATCGATTCCAAAACGAAAAAAGCAAGAAACCAGCTGATGGATAACAACGACTTCCAGATGGCGATTACTGCCTGGGGCGCGGACTACGACGACGCCATGACCTATATGGATCTGTGGACAAACGGCACGCCGTACCGCGGAAGCTACAAGAGCGACACCTATAACGGGCTGATTGCCGACGCGAAAAAGCAGACCGACGACGAAAAGCGCCTGCAGGATATGCTTACGGCGGAAAAGCTGCTGGTTGTTGACGACGCGGTCGTATCCCCGCTGTTCTACAGAGGGTCCGCTTATCTTACAAAACCGAATGTGAAAAACCTGGTTACCCATCCGTTTGGCGCACCGATCGAATTCAAATATGCTTCCCTGAATTAAGAATCGGGAAACTGGGAATGAAAGAGGGGGGAGGAGTTCTTCCCCCTCTTTTTTAGTAAAGATAGCTAGGGAGGGTATACGGAATGTTCAGATACATATGCAAGCGCATGGTGTATTTGCTGATTACTCTGTTAATCATTTTAACAACGACCTTTTTCCTGATGAAAAAACTGCCGGGCACGCCGTTCGATTCGGAGCGCTTTTCCCTGCTGCCGGCGGATCAGCAGGCGCAGTTACTGGAAAAATACGGGCTGAACGACCCGGTCATCGTTCAATACGGCAAATATATCCTGAATGTGGCAAAAGGGGACTTCGGAACTTCCTTTTTCTATTCGGGTCAGCCGGTTTCCGGCGTAATTATGGGGCGTATCGGCCCTTCGGCCCTGATCGGTATTCAGGCGATCCTCATCGGCCTTTCCATCGGACTGATTCTGGGCATCATCGCCGCGTGGCGGCACAACAGCGGAATCGATTATTTCACCATGGTCATCGCTGTTCTGGGCGTGTCGGTTCCGAACTTCGTGGCCGCGGCGCTGCTGCAATACTATGTCGGGCTGAAA
>JAAYWU010000323.1 GCA_012516295.1 Clostridiales bacterium
CGCCTGAGGGCTGTCCCTGTGCCTGGAAAGGTGGAAGCTGAGAACAAAGCGGGTTTCGCTGTCCACAATTAACCAGAGGTAATACTTCATGCCTCGGATTTTTACTACAGTTTCGTCCGCGTGCCATTCGTCGGAGTTGAAATTGAGCGTTGGCATCAGTTCAAGCGCGATGTTTTGAAACAAAGGCGCGAATTTCGTACACCAGTTACTGATAGTAGTGTGGGAAACCTGAATATTCATGACAGTACGCAGAATCAAAGCAATATTACGGAAAGAGTTTTTTCCCAGATAAAACATCGACAGTGCCGTCAGGATAACATGCACTGGATAACGCATCCGCTTGAAATCTGTTTTCCCGGACAGCTTCGACATGGACGGTGCCGTAACGGCAGCCGGTTTCGGCACAAAAATGGAATGGCCGCACTTCTTGTCGCAGCATTGGTAGTTTGAGTAGTATTTGTGGTCATGGTGAAGGAACATGGCTTTTCCGCAGACAGGGCAAGTCGGATAAGGACGCACGCGCGGCCTTCCGGGTTTGTCAGCCGCATGGGCATCCGGCGCAAATTGATGCCCGCATACACGGCAAAGATATTTCTGGTTTCCATATTTATCTTTGCCATAACGATAAAAGTTTTGATGGTTGTTGCATTTCGGACAGCAAATCTGGTATGATTTTGTCATGAGGACTCGTCTCCTTTCGGGAGTACATTGTTTTGTGTCAAAACCATTGTACCAGAAGGGCTGACGAGTCCTCAACTTTCATTTAACTTTACAATACGGGGGTTTTGATATGGAGCAAAAAAACAATCCGTCCCATCGGCGGGTTAAAGTGACAATCGGTGTTTTTGTTGTTGCCGTATGTATGGCAGGATTTCTCTTTTTTCTAGAGACTACGAAGCAGAATAAAGCAAAAGCGGTTTCCGCGCCTTCTTCACCAATTTCGTCCGTTTCGTCGGATGCCCCGTCCCAGCCGGAGAAAGAACCGGTTTCCATCACCATTCTGGGGGCGGGTGATAATTTAATACATGATGTCATCTATAAGCAGGCGAATGCCCGCGCGGGCGGAAAGGGCTATAATTTTCAGCCGGTTTACGCACGTATAGCGGGCGATATCAAAAAAGCGGATATTGCGGTTATCAATCAGGAAACACCGATAGCGGGAAACATAGCGCCACTGTCGGGCTATCCTTTGTTTAATTCACCAACCCAACTGGGGGACGAGCTTGTAAGTTTAGGATTTGATGTAATCAATCACGCGAATAATCACGTGCTGGACAAAGGGGAAAAAGGCGTCGCGGCAACGCTGGATTATTGGGCAACCCAACCGTCCGTAAAGGTGGTTGGAGCTTATCGCAGCGATGAAGACCTTGAAAACATCCGTATCGTGGAAGCGAAAGGAATCAAAACTGCCCATATTGGGATAACCGAAATGACAAACGGCATTTATTTGCCGAAAAATTCAAAATACAGGCTCATTTACGCAAATAACACCGCGTTGATCGAGCGCCTCATTAAAAAGGCGAAATCAATGGCGGATGTTGTGGTTATTTCCGTTCATTGGGGCACGGAAAATACGTACACTTTGACGGAGAAGCAAAAAACTCTTGCCCAGAACATGGTGGACTGGGGTGCGGATATCATTTTCGGCAATCATCCCCATGTGCTTCAAAAGCTGACTGTTTTAACAAGGAAGGACGGAACAAAATGTCCGGTTGTTTTCGCTTTGGGCAATTTGGTTTCAGCACAGCAAAAGGGCGATAACATGATCAGCGGCCTTTTGACGGTAACCATGACGAAGAATTTTACAACAAACAAAACGACTTTTACCGATATGAAGTTTAAGCCGATTGTTACGCAGTACGGCAAACGCTGTGCCAATATTACGATTTATCCTCTTAATCAGTATACGGACGCCCTTGCTTCCGCGCATGGGGTAAGGAAATATACGCCGGCTTTTAGTCTGCGTTATATACAATCCATTCTGGATAAAAATATCCCAAAAGAGTATTTGCAGAGGGATTGACAGAAAACTAACGGAATGCTATAATAACAACAAATGAAATAGATGTCTTCGGGGCGGGGTGAAATTCCCCACCGGCGGTAAAGCGGCGAAAGCCGACAAGCCCGCGAGCGAAAGCCGATTTGGTTCGATTCCAAAGCCGACGGTATAGTCCGGATGAAAGAAGAGCGCGCATATTTGCGTATTTAGTCCCGTAGCTTTGCTACGGGATTTTTTTTCGTTGGCAGCATAGAAGGAGAGAGGTTTATGAAATCAAACAAAAGAAACAGTATCCTTTTCATGGCTCAACTGGGTATGCTGGCGGCCGTTTCCATTGTGTTAGTCGCGTTTGTTCGCATTCCACTTATTCCCGCGGCTCCTTTTCTGGAGTATGACATGGCGGATGCGCCCATTTTAATCGCGGCCATGCTTTTCGGAACGGTTCCTTCCATCGTAGTTCTGTTTGTCGTGTCGGTCATACAGGCATTCTTGTTTGGCGGAAATGGATGGGTCGGCCTTTTGATGCATTTTGTTGCTTCCGGCGCCTTGGTGGTTTTGGTCGGACAATTCTATCACCACAGCAAAAAATTTTCCCATGCGATTATCGGAATGGTATTGGGTACGGTCGCGATGACGGCTATCATGGTTCCAATGAACTATATTTTCACGGTACACTTTTTCGGTACGCCGAAAGCGGTTGTCGACGCGATTATGCTCCCGGGTATTATCCCCTTCAATTTAATCAAAGCGGGCTTAAACAGCATTATCGCGGGGGTTATTTTTAAAGCATTGACTCCGTTTATCAACAAAAATAAAAATATGTTTAATGCTGCTTAACCCATCGTTTTCTTTCAAATCCGCTCTTTACAATTATTAATGTATATGTTATAATCCAGTTGTAAAATTAAATATGCCCCTTATCAAGAGTGACGGAGGGAACAGGCC
>JAAYWU010000002.1 GCA_012516295.1 Clostridiales bacterium
GTGGAGGAATATCTCCCCAAAACCACGCTGCTCGTGCTGGACGGCAGCGTGCCGCCGGGCGTTCCGAAGGACATATACAAAACCCTGACGGACAAAGCCCACCGCTTCGGCGTAAAAACCGTAATCGACGCGTATGGCGAGCTGCTTTTGGAAGGCATTAAGGCCCGCCCCTACCTGATCAAGCCGAATAAGGACGAGCTGGAAGAGGCGTTTGGCGAAAAAATCGAATCCAAAGCCGACGTAATCCGGATTTCCCGGAAAATTATTGCACAGGGCGTTACGCTGGTGTGCGTTTCCCTTGGGAAAAACGGCGCGATGCTGGTAACAAAAGAGAAGGCGTATTTCTCCGCGGGCGCGGACATTCCGGTCCGGGGCGTACAGGGCGCGGGCGATTCCCTCGTGGCGGGCATCTGTTACGCGATTGCGCGCGGGATGTCCTGCGCGGACATGCTCCGCTACGGCGTCGCTGTGGCGCACGGCTCGTTGGTCCTGGAGGGCACGCAGATGTGCACAAAAGAGAGCTTCGAGAAAATGCTGCCGCTGATTCGCGTGGAAGAAATTGAATGAATAGATAATCGATAAGTTTTTAGAATGGAGTCTTTAGAATATGCCATTAGTAACCACAAGGGAAATGCTGCTCAATGCAAGGCGCGGCGGTTACGCTGTGACCGCATTCAACATTGAAAACATGGAAATGGCGCAGATTGTTATCCGCACCGCGGCGGAGCTGAAAAGCCCCGTCATCATCCAGACAACCCCCGGCACAGTAAAGTACGCCGGGATGGATATGCTTCGCGCGATGGTTGCTGTGGAGGCCGCGAAGGCGGACATCCCCGTCGCCATGCACCTTGACCATGGTGACAGCTACGACCGCTGCATGGAAGCCCTTCGGGAAAAGTACACGTCCGTCATGATCGACGGCATCAAGCTTCCCTATGAGGAAAACGTCGCCCTGACCAAATCCGTCGTGGAAGAAGCAAAAAAGCTCGGCATCGACGGGGAAGGCGAGCTCGGCACGGTTTCCGGCAAGGAAGACACCCACGAGGTGAAAGCGAACGAACAGATTTATACCGACCCCGAACAGGCGAAGGATTTCGCCGAAAGGACCGGGGTGCGTTCCCTTGCGGTGGCAATCGGCACCGCGCACGGCTTTTACAAGGGCGAGCCGAAGCTGGATTTTGACCGCCTGAAGAAGATTGTGGAGATGGTCGACGTTCCGGTCGTGCTGCACGGCGCTTCCGGCGTCCCGGATGAAGCCGTCCGCCGCAGCATCGAGCTTGGCATCTGCAAGGTAAACTTTGCAACCGAGCTGCGCGCCGCTTTGACAAAGGGCGTGCGCGAGGCGCTCAGGGACGAAGGCGTTTATGACCCAAAGGTGTTCATGAACGCGGGCAAAAAATATGTTGCCGAAACCGTAAAGCATAAAATTGCAGTCTGCGGCTGCGGCAATAAAGCGTAATCCGTCGAATTTGGAGGAAACTCCATTTTCATAAATTAATTAGGAGGATTTATCATGAAAAGGTTTAGGAAAATTATCAGCATGGTATTAGCAGTAGCAATGGTTGCGACACTTGCAGCCTGTTCCGGACCCGGAACAAGCAGCAGCGCGGAAAGCGCACCGGCAAGCGCACCGGCGGAAAGCACGGAAGCAGCAAAGAAGGACATCACCGTCGGCGTCAGCCTTCTGACAAGACAGCATGTGTTCTACAACAACATTGAGAACGCATTGAACGAAAAAGCCAAAGAACTCGGCGTAAAGCTCATTGTTCAGGACGCCAACCAGGACGCCAGCAAACAGCTCAGCCAGGTTCAGGACTTCATTACACAAAAAGTTGACGCAATTATCCTCTGCCCGACAAACTCCGCAGGCAGCAAATCCATGGTTGAACTCGCATCCAAGGCAAACATTCCGGTACTCACCATGGACGTTCCTTCCGACGGCGACACCGTCTGCCACGTTTCCACCGACAACTACAAGGGCGGCGAGCTGGCTGCAGAATACCTTGTAAACAATGTCCTTAAGGAAAAGAAGGGCAAGGCCGCGGTTATAACATATTCCGAAATCGAAGGCTGCGTAAACCGTGAAAAGGGCTTCACAGAGTGGCTTGGCAAGAATGCTCCTGACATTAAGGTTGTTGACGTTCAGAACTACTCCGGCGACCAGGCAAAGGCTGCTGACGTTATGCAGAACATGCTCCAGAAGCATGCGGACCTTGACGCTGTTTTCTGCGTAGGCGACCCGGCTGCGATGGGTGCTCTCTCTTCCGTTAAATCCGCGAACAAGAAAGTAAAGATCATCGGCTTCGATGGCAACGCGGAAGGCATTGCCGAAATCAAAAAGGCTGACAGCCTCTGGATTGCAGACGTTGCGCAGGATCCTGCCGCAATCGGCGAAACCGCTCTTCAGGCTGCTGTTGACACGATAAACGGCAAAACCGTAGAAAAAATGATCGCAATTTCTCCGTTCATGATCGATAAGACCAACGCACAATAATTCCGGCTGCGGCAGTGGGGATGGGGAACCGCCCGTCCCCATCCTTTTGCCGGAATATCGGTTCAACCCCTTCCCGCCGCGCCGTCCATTTTCGCGGGAGGCGCCGGGGCGGGTATCCGTAAGAACCGAAATGTTGAATCAGTATATGGAAAGGAAGTATACAAATGGGGCAGGAACCGATTATTAAGTTGTCCGGTATCAATAAATCCTTTCCCGGTGTGAAAGCATTGTCCGATATATCCGTTGAATTTTATCCGGGTGAAGTCCATGCGCTTTTAGGGGAAAACGGAGCGGGAAATCCACTTTGATAAAAATTATTGCCGGCGTTTATCAGGCTGACACCGGAAGCCTGGAAGTTCATGGAAAGAAAGTCAGCTTTAAAAATCCAAGAGAAGGCATTGCAAACGGGATCAGCGTTATCCACCAGGAATTAAGCGTCATTCCCGATTTTACCGTTGCCGAAAATATTTTTCTGGGCCGCGAGCCACGGCTGAGCTCCGGTCTGCTTGATCGTAAAAAAATGAATATCGAAGCGCAGGGAATCCTTGATTCCATCGGCGTAAATATTAAAGCGAAATCCGTAATACGGGATTTGAATAACGCAGATAAGCAGATGGTGGAAATCGCGCGCGCTGTGTCACAGGACAGCTCCGTTGTTATTATGGACGAGCCGACCTCTTCCCTTTCACAGCACGAAGTGGACGCGCTTTTTACCGTCATTGATAAATTGAAAAAAAATAATGTTTGCATTATTTATATATCGCACAGGCTCAAGGAAATCACAACCATATGCGACCGTATCACCGTCCTTCGCGACGGCACGCTGATTAAAACCGCGCCGCTTTCCGAAGTGAGCGAGGACGACATGATCACGCTGATGGTCGGCCGGCAGATGACCCAGTTCTACTACCGGGCAGACAACGAAAGCATAAAGGACGAAGTTGTGCTGAAAGTCGAAAACCTTACCCGCGAGGGTGTGTTCGAAAATGTTTCCTTCGAGCTGCACAAGGGTGAAATCCTGGGCGTCGCCGGGCTGGTCGGCGCGGGCCGCACCGAGGTGATGCGCGCTGTGTTCGGCGCCGACGAATACAACAGCGGCAAGGTGACCGTTTTCGGCAAAGAGGTGCATTTCCGCTCCCCGCGCGAGGCGATTCACGCCGGGCTGGGGCTGATTCCGGAAGACCGCCGCGGGCAGGGGCTGCTGCTTGCGAAGTCGGTAAAGACGAACACCTCCCTTGCAAGCATTTATGAAAACTCCAATCACGGCATTATCAATGAAAAATGGGAAACCGATGTAGCGAAGGAATACATAAAACTCCTTCACACAAAAACGCCGAGCGAAATGGCGCTTGTGCAGAATCTGTCCGGCGGAAATCAGCAAAAGGTCGTTATTGCGAAATGGCTGGTCGCAAAGTCGAAAATCCTGATTATGGACGAGCCGACAAGGGGAATCGACGTAAACGCGAAAGCCGAAATCTACCTGCTGATGAAGGAATTTGTTGAAAACGGCGGAAGCATCATCATGGTATCGTCCGAAATGCCAGAGGTGCTCGGCGTTTCGAACCGGATTATGGTTATGAGCGAAGGCCGCGTTTCCGGATTCCTGGACAATCGAGATATCGGGGAAAAAGATATTATGAAACTGGCCAGCATTCACGCTGGTTAAGCCGGGGGGATTATAGAATGAAAAATCAATTAAATGTAAAGCGGATTGCGCATGATTATACCATGCCGCTTTTCCTACTCTGTCTGTTTGTCATTTCCATGATTTTCGTGCCGCGTTTCGCCGAAGTCGGGAACCTGATTAACGTATTAATGCAGATTACCATTAACGCGCTGATTGCAACCGGAATGACGTTCGTTATCCTGACCGGCGGTATCGACCTTTCGGTCGGCTCCGTCGCTGCCTTAACGGGCATTATTTCCTCCACCATTATCAACACCATGCCCGACAGCGGCATTCCGATGAGCATCCTTGTTATTTTCGGCACCTCCATCATTATCGGCGGCATCTGCGGCGCGTTCAACGCGTTCAACGTTTCCCAACTGAAGGTTCCGCCGTTTGTGGCAACGCTGGCCATGATGAGTATTGCCAGGGGCCTTGCGTATGTGTTTACCAACGCGAAACCGGTTTTCGGCATGCCTGAAGCGTACAGCTGGATTGGCCTTGGCTACATTGGCATCATTCCGGTAATGGTTATTATCATGATTATTATTCTGGGCCTTGCCTATTTGATTTTGAACCGCACCTGCTTCGGCCGCTATGTTTTCGCCGTCGGAAGCAGCGAGGATGTTTCCCAGTTAAGCGGAATCAACGTGAAGAAGATTAAAGCCTGGGTGTATATCCTCTGCGGGATTCTCTCCGCGCTGGCGGGCGCTGTGCTTTCTTCCCGCCTGCAGGCCGGTCAGCCGGCGGCCGCGAACGGCTATGAGCTGAACGCGATTGCGGCAGTCGCCATGGGCGGCACCAGCATGTCCGGCGGACGCGGCGGCATTCTTCAGACCGTCGTCGGCTTGTGTGTTATCGGCATTATCAATAACGCGCTCAGCCTGCTCGGCGTTTCCTCCTACTGGCAGACCATTGCTATGGGCGCGATTATTTTGGTTGCTGTTATCTTTGACCAAAACAAGAAAGATTGATAAAATTACGTTACTCTTCTAACTTCCTTATGGAAAGAGCCGTTCCGGAATCGCCGGAACGGCTCTTTCGCGCATGGCTTTCGTTGTGCGCCTTTAAAAAGGGGGCGCCCCGGCAGGCTGAATTGCCGGGGCGCCATAAGTAAGGCACCACATCTCCATGGAATGGAGATAAGTCGTACGCTGGGTCAATGCCGGCTTTTCCCCGGCGGGTCAGAAACGCCGGGGAGCCGGAAGCAATATATGGTTTCGCACACACCAAGGAATTGCAAGGAGTGTGAAGAGGCTTATTAAAGTCGGGCGGCGGAGGAAAATTGTCCTTGAGGCATAAGGATTCGATGGGATGGCGGAGCCCGCCGCCCGAGTGTAAGGCATAAAAAACGCTGCATATGGCCCCCAATGTCCATATACAAC
>JAAYWU010000324.1 GCA_012516295.1 Clostridiales bacterium
AGCGGATCCCGTCTTGCCGTCATCACTTCCAGCGTGTCGTTAATTTCATCCATTTGCGAGGGCTTCAGTAAAAAGCGGGTAACCCCCAGTTGAATTGCCTTTTGCGCGTATTCGAAATCACGATATCCGGTCAGCACCGCAATCTGCATATTGGGGAATTCGCTTTTTACCCCGGCAAGCATTGTCAACCCGTCTATATGCGCCATGCGGATATCCGTAAACAGAATATCCGGCTTGAATTTCCGGATTTTCTGCGCTCCCGTGGTTGCGTCATCCGCGGTTGCAACCACTCTGCACCCGTATTTTTTCCAGTTTACGACTTTTTTCAGTCCTTCCACGATAACCGATTCATCATCCACGAGAATTACGTCATACAAGTCCATAACCTCCCGTTCTGTAAAAACCTAAAGCCTACTACGTCCGCGCGCATACGGGCAGAGGAAGAAAAGATGTATTTTTAAAGCTGTTTCGGCTGTAAATCAGCCTTTCACAGCACCAATCGTCATTCCCTTTATAATGTTTTTCTGCAGCAAGATGTAAATAATCAAAACCGGAATAACAACCAAAATGACCGAAGCATTCATAAAGCCGTAGTTTGTTCCAGCCTGAGATGTAATCTGGCTGAGCAGAAGCGTGATCGTGCGGGTTCCGGGACGGTCCAAAAAGAACATCTGTGTAAACAGGTCGTTATAAGACCAGAGGAATGTAAAGATGGAAACCGTAGCAAAGGATGGCTTTGCGACCGGCAAAATAATCTTCGTGAAAATCTGAACCACATTGCAGCCTTCCAGAAAAGCCGACTCCTCCAATTCAATGGGAAGCCCTTGAATATATCCGCGCAGTACAATAATGGCAAAGGAAAGGTTCCCGGCAACCTGTGGAAGGATTACGCTCAGCAGGGAAATCAGATTGTTGTCATTATTTACGATTCCCCACCGATATTCCATGCGGAATACCGGAATAATGGTGGCGAAAACAGGGAACATCATGCTGGCAACAATCAGGCTTTCCAGTATTTTTTTGCCCCGGAACTGGTAGCGGGCAAGCGCAAAAGCGCTGAGTCCGGCCAGAAGAATCACCAGTATGGTTACCGCTATGGAAATCAGCAGGCTGTTCAGATAGGCGCTTCCAATATCAATACGCTCAAAAGCCGTTTGAAAATTTTGCATCGTGAACCTTTTTCCAACCGGCATGGTAAACGAACTTTGCTGAATATAGGCATTTTTCTTGAATGAGTTCATAATAACCCAGATAAAGGGGTAAATTGTGGTCAGCGACCACACAATCAGCACCAGATAAACGATGATCTTACTGACGCTGACCGGGCTTTTCCGTTTCGACAGAGCAGTCATTGGTTCCTTCCTTTCAATACTCTTTCTCTTTAAATACGCGGCTTGCGGCCTGAGAAAGGACAACTACCAGAACGACAAATTCAATCGCGATTGTTGAACTGTAGTCAACGTCCCCCAGTTTCCATGCCTGCTGGTACATATATGTGCCGGTCAGCCATGTGGTATCCATCGGCATTCCGGAAGGGAACATGACCCATGGCAGATCGAAAACTTTCAGCGCGCCGGTAATGGCTAAAACCAGGCAGGTGCAAAGCGTATTGCGAAGCAAAGGCAGAGTGATGTGCCCTATGCACTGCATTTTGGTTGCACCGTCAATTTCAGCCGCTTCGTACAGCTCCTGTGAAATATTATTCAAGCCCGTCGCGAGAATCACGAAATAGAAACCCACGTACTGCCAGCAGACCGGAATGAACATGGTGGCAAGCGCATGCGATTTATCCTTCCAATCAACCGGAAGGTTGGCCTGCTGAAGGTGAAGGGCCTGCAAAAGCTGGTTAATCATGCCGCCGTCATACAGAAAGACCAGATTGAACATCAGGCCGAGCGCGGAGGCGGAAATGACAATCGGGAAGAAAAACGCCGTACGGAAAAACTGGGTGCCGAAGCGAATATTGTCAACCAAAAGCGCCAGAACCAGCGCAATGCCCACCTGAAAAACGATGGGCAGAAGCATCATCAAAAACGTGTTTTTCAAGGCAACGCCCATAAGCGTGTCCTGAAAAAGCTTAACGTAATTTTCGTACCAGGGCTGATTGACGCCGAGTGCCTTATCCCCCAGCGCGGTAATATGTAAAAAGCTGTTAATAATATTCATGACAAACGGATAATATAAAAAAACCGCCATAAAAATCAGGGATGGGATCAGGAATAGAAACAATGCTCCCTTTTTTCGATATATCATTGCATTCATGTGACTGCCTCTTTTCAAAAAAGCCGGGGAGAGGCTTTCTCCCCGGCTCATCCAGTGTAATTCTTGGTAGGTCAATTATCAATATAATACTGTAAATCTGCGTGTCAGATTCATTTTATTGACTCAGGAAGCCTCGGAAGAATTTGAGGTCTGCGCTTCGAAAGCTTTCTGGGCGGCAATTACATCGCCGACGGCTTTCGTAATATCCAGCTTACCGGTAACCATATTTTTTACGTCGGCAAAAAACGGGGTGCGCACACTCTTGTTATCCATCAGATCTTCAACAGCGGCGGAAATTCCGGTAACCTTCTTGTTCATCTCGTTTACCTTCTTTACCAGAGGAGATGCCGTGCTTGGAGAGGTAACACCGTTCTTCAAAGCGGAAATCGAACCGGCGGAGCAGAAGGTGGAAACGACATCATCCTGCGTCATATGGGAAACGAAATCCACGCAGGCGTCGCGCTTTTCAGGGTTGTTCCAAGCCTTGGTGGTAATAAAGTAACCCATGGAAATGCCCCCGATGTAGTCTGTGGAGGCTCTTGTGGAACCCTTTACCGGCGGGAACACAACATCAATATTCTCGATATCCGGCTTCCCGTCTCCGTCCATATCCTCTTTCATATTTTCTTCAAACCAGCCGACTTTCCAGGAACCGTCAATCATGAAGGCCGCTTTATTCTTTGCCATCAGGTTGTTGGTGTCCGCATCGGTTGTGGAATTGGTATTCTTGGGGAAATAGCCTTTTTCAAACAATTCCTTTAAGTCATTTAAACCGTTGATCCACGCCTTACCGGCATCATCCGTGACGGATTGCGGCATGGTGTTAAAGGTTTTCGGGCTCATATAATTGTAGGCTAAAAATTCGAACCAGTAGTTCGGAACTTCCGCAAGGGAGGCTGCAATCGGCGTATAACCCTTATTCTTAATGATTTCGCAGTCCTTTAAGAACTGGTCGTATGTATAGCCCACCATCGGAACCGTAATTCCGCAGTCCTTCAGGACCTTGGTATTCACAAACATGGATTCCCAGTAACCGTTCACGGGTATGCTGTAATTCTTTCCATCCACAGGAGAAGCGCCCAGCATATCTTCCCTCATATTTTTCGCATAATCGGGAT
The DNA here is from genome assembly GCA_012516295.1 of Clostridiales bacterium. Taxonomy (GTDB): domain Bacteria; phylum Bacillota; class Clostridia; order Oscillospirales; family Acutalibacteraceae; genus Caproiciproducens. The sequence continues at coordinate 3,381 of JAAYWU010000324.1, forward strand.
ACTGTTTGCGGATTTCGTCGATTGAGACGACCTTTTTGTTTTTTACCAGCTTATTGGAATCCGCTCCGTTAAAGAAAAAGAGGACGTCAGGTTCGGAACCGACTTCAAAGCTGTTCATTACCTTGACCTTCCAGTCCTCGTTGCCAGTACCGGAAGAGTCTCTGATCGTATTGCCGGTTTTCTGTTCCCAGGCTTTTACCGCCGCTTCATAATTTTTCCTGTTACCGTCGTCACCGCCGTAGGAAGTAACTACGTCAAGTGAAACCTTTTTCCCGGTAGCCGCAGCGGACGGCGTTTCGCTTTTTGATTCCGTTGCGGCAGACTTGCTGCCCCCGCACCCTGTAAATACGGACGCAGCCATTAAGACTGACAGAACCATCGCTAAAATCCTTTTCATATTTTCCTCCATACTGTATAAATATTGTATTCGTCCTCTGCTAAATATCATAACTTTTTCACAATTCCATTACAATATATGAACTTGCCATTTGTTGTATAATATTGTTAATTATACGATTTTTAAGTTTTTTGCTCCGCAGGAAGTGTTATTTTTGCAACGGTATTCCCGTTTTCCGCTGTGCTGATTTCCAGATTTCCAAGCGAACCGTAACGGATATGCAGCCTTTGATAGACATTGTGAATACCAAGGCTGCCGGAATGCTCTAGCTGGGAATTGCAGCCATCCGTGAGCAGCCGGGCAATTTTCTGCTTGTCGTCTTCGGTCATGATGCCCGTGTTTTCCACTTCGAGGGTAAGCTGATTTTCCACCCGGTAAGCCCGGATAAAGATTTCACCGTTTCTCTGCGAATCCACCCCATGCTCCACCGCGTTTTCAAGAATTGGCTGCATCACCAGGCGGGGCACCATACAGCTTAACAGGGATTCGTCGATTTCCATTTTTACCGTCAGCCTGCTTCCAAGCCGCTTGATTCCGCTTTCCGAAGAAATGAAGTATGTAAATTCCTATCTGTATATCATTAAAC
>JAAYWU010000028.1 GCA_012516295.1 Clostridiales bacterium
CCTGGCGCACCTTGTGGTCGCTCATTGCCGTTACGGTGCAGGAATTACTTAACACAACGTCGCGTTCCTCTTCCGCGCCGCAGGCACGAAAGCCCGCGGCGGTAAGCTGGGACAGCATCGCCTGCGATTCGTACTGGTTTACTTTGCATCCGAGCGTAATAACAGAAACTTTCATATTTTCCCCTTTTTAAAAATTTGAATATTTAATTTGGCTATTTGTCAAAAAGTCTGGGCACAATTGACATTGACCAAAATGGCATAGTGCTATATCATGGGATATGAATTTTGTATATGGAGGGACTCTGATGTACACAACTTCTATTGTACTGTCAAGCATTGAGGCTGTAAAGAAATTTGTTACATTGACAAACAGCTATACCTTTCCGATAAACATTACTACAGATAAATACAAAATTGATGCCAAATCCATTATGGGTATTTTCAGCATGGATCTTTCCAAGCCGGTGACCATCGAGGTTCCAAGCGAAGAAGGAAAAGAATTTATTGCCCAACTTGAGCAGTTCAAACCCGTAGCAAAAAAATGAATCCCAAGCCCGGCGAACGCCGGGCTCTTTTTATTCTTCATACTTTTGCGCGAGAATGCTCCATTGTTTGTAGAATTCATCGTTCTCTTGCGTTAATGCGCTGATCTTTTCCGTAATTTCCATCGCGGCCTGATAATCGCTCGCAATTTCTGGCTTTAACAGCTCCTGTTCCAGTTCGCGGATTTCCTTCTCGATTTCGCCAATCCGCGCTTCACAGCGCCGCATTTCCGCCTTTTCCTTACGGATAACCGCGTTGCGTTCCTTTTGCAGCTTGTATTCGTTCGGTTTAACAACGGGGCTTTCTGCTTCTTCCATTGTTTTTTGTCGGCTTGCCGTCAGGTATTCGTCATAGTTGCCGATGAATTCCTGCGCCCCGGTTTCGTCCAGATAATAGACGCGGTCTGCGATTTTATTGATGAGATACCGGTCGTGGGACACAATCAAAAGCGTGCCTTCATAGCTTTGCAGCGCGGCTTCCAGCGCTTCGCAGGATCCGATATCCAGATGGTTTGTCGGTTCGTCGAGCAGCAGGAAATTGTTGCGGGAGAGCATCAGCCGCAGCAGCAGCACCCTGGCCCGTTCGCCGCCGCTTAAGGCGGAAACCGGCTTGAATACGTCGTCGCCTTTAAATAAAAATACGGCGAGCGCGTTCCGAATTTCCGTCTGCGTCATGCGGGGGTAGGAATCCCAGATTTCATCGATTACGGTTTTCTCCGGATGAAGACCCGCCTGAATCTGGTCGTAATAGCCTACGTCAATTCCCGCGCCGAAACGGAACTCTCCCGCTTCGGGGGGATGAATCCCTAGAATTGTTTTTAACAGGGAGGTTTTCCCGCAGCCGTTCGGGCCGATCAGGAATACCCTTTCGCGTCGGCGGATATGAAGGTTTACATTTTTAAACAAGCGTTTGCCATCAAAGCTTAACGCAAGGTTTTTCACGGTCAGAACATCGTTTCCGCCGCGCTGGCTGATGCCGAAATCAAAATGGATGCTTTCCGGATTGTCATCGGGCTTTTCCAGCGTTTTCTCCAGCCGTTCAATCATTTTCAGCTTGTTTTCGGCTGTTTTAATGTTCTTTTCCTTATTCCATTGGCGCTGTTGTGCGACGATTCCCTCAATCCGTTTGATTTCCTTCTGTGTATTGTCGTATTTCCGCTGCGCCGCTAAATGATTCTCTTCTTTTTGCGCAAGATAAGCAGTATAGTTGCCCTTATAAACAGTAAGCCTCTGATTTTCCATTTCAAAAGTTCGGTTGGTGATTTTATCCAGAAAATAACGGTCATGGGAAATCACAAGATAGGCTCCGGAATAGGAGCGCAGGAAGTCTTCCAGCCATTCTACGGATGAGATGTCCAGATGGTTGGTAGGTTCGTCCAGCAGTAGGAGATTCGCGCCGCACAGGAGCATTTTTGCAAGCTGCAGCTTCGCTTTCTGCCCGCCGCTTAATACGCCGACCGGCATGCCCATCTGCTCGTCGTCAAAACCCAGCCCCATTAACGCCGACCGCGCCCTGCTGCGGCAGGTAAGGCCGCCCATGGCGACAAAGCGGTCGTTCAGCATGGCC
>JAAYWU010000325.1 GCA_012516295.1 Clostridiales bacterium
ATATTATTGACTTATTAATTCGAAAATGTATAATGAATGTAGTCGAAACAAAGGAAGGGCCTATTGGAAAAAGAAGCCCTGGATTCTCCCCTTACGGGAGAATCGGGAACGGTTCTTTGCGGCGCCCTGATTTTATGAAAGAGAGGTATGTGTACTATGGATTATCAAAAGACAGCACAAGATGTCCTGTCGGCCATTGGAGGGAAGGCAAATGTCCGCGCCAACGCAACCTGCATGACGCGCCTTCGTGTGGGAATTATCGACCAATCCAAAGTGGATATTGCGGCTTTAAAAAAGATTGAAGGCGTTCTGGGCGTGGTCGAGTCCGACACAATTCAAATCGTGTTCGGGCCGGGAGTCGTAAATAAGGTGGGCGCGGCGTTTTCCCAGCTTACCGGCCTTGCCCTTGGCTCTGAAGAGGCCGAAGAAAACGCGCAAAGTCTTGCCCAGCAAAATAAGGCGATCAACAAAGAAAAACATAACGGGCCCGTTCAACGGTTCCTGAAGCGGATTGCAAACATATTTATCCCCCTGCTGCCCGGCATTATTGCGGCGGGCTTAATCAACGGCATATGCAATGTCATCAATGTTTCCTCCGGCGGCGCGCTGAGCGGCCTGTGGTGGTATGAATGTATCCGGACCATGGGCTGGGCGCTGTTCCTCTACCTGCCCCTTTTGGTGGGAATGAACGCTGCCAAGGAATTCAAAGGTTCGCCGGTTTTAGGCGCTCTTGCGGGCGCAATGTCCATTGCCAACGCATCCATGCCCCTGCTGACGAAGTTTCATGATGCGGACGTTCTTCTTCCGTTAACGGGAGAAGTGTTCAATCCGGGCGCGGGTGGCTTGCTGGCCGCGCTGTTTGCCGGAATTTTCTTTGCCTATCTGGAAAGATGGATCCGCAAATGGATGCCCAACATCCTCGATACATTCTTCACCCCTCTGCTTACGGTAATCTTCGGCAGCCTGATTGCGCTGATCGTGCTCCAGCCGCTCGGCGCGCTCTTCACCAGCGGAATCTACTGGCTGTTGAACTTCCTCTATACCTCCTTAGGCGCTGTGGGCGGCTATATCCTTTCCGCAGGCTTCCTTCCGCTTGTGGCGGTTGGCCTGCATCAGGCGTTGACCCCGATTCACGTCATGCTCAACAACCCCGAGGGACCGACCCAGGGCGTAAACTACCTGCTCCCCATCCTGATGATGGCGGGCGGCGGCCAGGTTGGAGCGGGCTTCGCCCTGTTTTTGAAAACCAAAAACAAGAAGCTGAAGAGGCTGACAAGGGACTCGCTGCCGGTTGGTATCCTCGGCATTGGCGAGCCGATGATGTACGCGGTTACCCTGCCGCTCGGCAAACCCTTTGTCACCGCCTGCCTTGGCGCCGGTCTGGGCGGAATCCTCACTTCGCTGTTCCACATCGGCACCATTTCACAGGGCGTATCCGGACTGTTCGGCCTTTTGATTGTGGTTCCGGGGCAGCAGTTGTTTTACGCCATTTCCATGGTTGCAGCCTACGCCGGCGGCTTCCTTCTCACCTATTTCTTCGGTGTGGATGAAAACAGAATTAACGAGGTCTATGGCGAGAACGAAAAATAACAGGAGAAGAACGGATGAATCAATTTGGAATTTCTCTTTATCTTGGAACAGGCTACGAAAAGAATAAAGAGATTATCGAAAAAGCAAAGCGGGAAAATATGCGCTATGCCTTCACGTCGCTGCACATTCCCGAAGAAAACGTAGGGAATTACGCGGAAGAGGTAAAAAAGCTGCTGGATTTGTGCAAGCGCTGTTCCATTTCCCTGATTGTGGATATCGGCCCGAGGACATTGGAAAAACTGGGGGACCAGCGCTTCGAGGAACTAAAGCAGACTTCGATTTCCCATTTGCGCGTGGACTACGGCTTTACGTATGAGCAGATCATTGACTTGTCGAAAAGCTTTCAGATTGTATTCAACGCAAGTACCCTCCTTGAGAAGGATATCCGCGAACTGCAGAAGCGGAACGCGGACTTCACCCGGTTCAGCGCGTGCCATAATTTTTATCCCAAGCCGCTGACGGGGCTGTCCATTGCGAAAACCCGAAGCATCAACGACAACCTCCGCCGGCTCGGAATGACCACCATGGCTTTTGTTGCCGGGGATAAGGATCTGCGCGGGCCGCTCAAGATGGGGCTTCCCACCGTGGAAGCGCACCGCCGCGCCGACGTATTGCTCAGCATGCTCCAACTGATAAAGGATTGCCACACGGATATCTGCCTGGTGGGCGACATTGACATCAGCGACGAAGCGTGGGAAAACGTCGGGAAATTGTCACAGGGCTATGTCAGCCTGAAAGCCGAAATTGACCCTGCGTACCGTTTCATTGCGAATCAAATCCACCATGACCGCCCGGATTCCAGCGAATACGTAATCCGTTCCCAGGAATCCAGAGCCTATGCTTCACAGGGCAGGTTGTTTCCCGCACAGGCTGTAAAGCCCCGAATCAAGGGCAGTATTTCCGTTAGCAACGAAGGCTATCTGCGCTATTCCGGCGAGCTGGAAATAGCGCGGAGGGATTTGGAGCCGGAGCCGAAAGTCAACATTGTCGGGCAGATTGACGAAGCGTCCCTGCCGTACCTCGATTATATTACAGACGGGATGGGCTTCGAGCTGATACAAAGCTAGACGCGAGACCTCCGATGGATAAGATATTTTCCAAAAGAAAGGACCGCGCCTGCCGTTTGAAACGACAGGCGCGGTCCCTTTTCCTTTATTATTTTAGATCAGCGCCGCTGTGATAATCGCCATTTTGTAAACTTCATCCGCGTTGCAGCCCCTTGAAAGGTCGTTGATCGGCGCGTTCAGGCCTTGGAGAATCGGGCCGTAAGCCTCAAACCCGCCGAGGCGCTGGGCAATTTTATAGCCGATGTTTCCGGCGTCAATGTTCGGGAAGATGAACGTGTTCGCCTTGCCCGCAACCGAAGAACCGGAAGCCTTTGTTTTCGCTACCTCCGGGGAGAAAGCAGCGTCAAACTGAAGCTCGCCGTCAACCGGGAAGTCCTGATTCAGCGCCTTGAGC
>JAAYWU010000326.1 GCA_012516295.1 Clostridiales bacterium
CCTTAAATGCCTTTGGTTTCGCCGACTGCATAAGCGGAAGCACAAAGCGAAGGATAAATTTCCGCGCTTCTTCCAATCCGCCGTCCAGATAGATCGCCGCGATGATCGATTCGAAAGCGTCGGCAAGAATAGCCGAACGGGTACGCCCGCCGGAATTCTGTTCCCCGTGGCTCAAAAGCAGATATTTCCCCACATTGAGTTGTGTGGAAATGCCGCAGCATGCCTTTTCGCAAACCAGCGCCGCCCTTTTTTTTGTCAGGTCGCCTTCCGGAAGATCCGGAAAATGCTTAAACAAATAATCCGCAACTACCCAGCCCAGAATGGAATCGCCCAAAAATTCCAGCCGTTCGTTGCTGCCTCCGGGCGCCTTGGTTTCATTGGCATAGGAGGAATGCGTGAGCGCCGTTCTAAGATAGCTTTTATTTTTAAAATGATATCCTAACTTATCTTCCAATTCTTTCATAACATATTGCTCCTACTGCGAATGAAATTTATTCCTCTGAAACATCTTCCACAGGCTCCTGCCCATGATTTTTCCGGTAGTTCGCAACAGAACCGGCAATTTCATCTACCACGCCCCCGTCCACATAGGCTTTTGTAAGCCGCAGAGCGTTAAAGAAGGTTTTCGCCTTTGCGCTTCCGTGCGCCTTAAATACAGGTTTCGCACAGCCCATGAGCGGAGCGCCGCCGTACTCATTGTAATCCATCGTCTTCATCAGCGCTTTTATATCTTTTAATAAAATCCCCGCCGCGATTTTATTCATTATATTTTTTGTAAAAATCCCTTTTAGTTTGCCAAGCAATAAAATGGCAACACCTTCATACGTTTTTAAAATCGTATTGCCGGTAAAGCCATCCGCTACAATTACGTCGGCCCCGTCAATCGGGATATCGCGCGCCTCCACATTTCCGATAAAATTCAGATCCGTTTTACTCAGCATAGCGTAGGCTTCGTGCTGCAATTCGCCGCCTTTGTGCTCCTCGGTACCAATATTGGCAAGCGCGACACGCGGGTTGGAAACCTTCATAACCTTCTCCATATAGATGGAACCCATCACGCCAAACTGGCACAGCATATCCGGCTTGCATTCCACGTTTGCCCCGCTGTCAATCAGCATGAAGCAGCCATCCTTTTTCGGCATTACCGGCGCAAAGGCAATCCGTTTGATTCCCTTAATCCGCTTCACAAGCAGGGTTGCTCCAACCACAAGGGCGCCGCTGTTGCCCGCGGACAGGAAAGCGTCCCCCTCCCCGGCCGCAAGGCGGCGAAGGCCTTCCGCCATAGAGGAATTGACTTTCGACTTCATGATTTCCCCCGCGTGGTCTTCCATGGTAATAACATCCGGCGCGTCAATAATTTGCATACGGTTCAGGGAAATTTCATTTTCCTTTGCCACACGCAGGATCTCATCCTTGCGGCCCGTCAGAAGGATATCGATATCCAGCTCGTCAACCGCCTGTGCGCATCCCTTCATTATTTCAAGCGGGGCATTGTCACCCCCGAAAGCATCCACTATGATTTTCATTGTAACACCTCTAAATTACTTGATAACCCAAACGCCGCGATTATTTGCTCCAAATCCCGTAAAGCACGCTCTGAAAATGC
>JAAYWU010000327.1 GCA_012516295.1 Clostridiales bacterium
CTCTTCACCTGCGCCACATTCGTCTTGTCGGCAACTGTGGTCTTTCTGAGTCCCCTCTTGCGTTTGGTTGTTTTATTGTTCAGAATATGGGATTTATTTGCGTGAGCGCGAATAACCTTTCCGTTCTTAGAAATCTTGAAGCGCTTTTTCGCACCCGAATGAGTCTTAATTTTAGGCATGGTATTGTCCTCCTTGTTATAATTACTTAGCGGGTTTGGAAGCAAGGAACATAAGCATATTCCGTCCCTCTAGCTTTGCCGGCTTTTCAACATTGGCTATCTCGCTGAGGGCCTCGGCGAAATTTTTCATAATGACATAGCCCTGCTCCGGATGTCCCATTTCGCGTCCGCGAAAGCGGATAGAAACTTTTACTTTGTCGCCATCCTTCAAGAAGCGGGTTGCGTGACCAACTTTCGTATTGAAGTCGTGTGTGTCAATGTTCAAAGACAAACGAATCTCTTTAATATCGACTACGCGCTGGTTTTTCTTGGCCTCTTTATCTCGCTTCGCCTGTTCAAAACGATATTTGCCGTAATCAATAATCTTACACACCGGCGGCACGGCTTGCGGTGCGATCTTGACAAGATCGAGATTCTGTTCAAACGCTTTTTGCAAAGCCTGAGCCGCTGACATCAGCCCAAGCTGGGTACCGTCTGAGCCAATAACACGCACTTCCTTGTCACGAATTTCCTCATTAATCTGCAGTTCCTTGTTGCTAATTGTTAAGCACCTCCAAAACACGTTGTTCACTCAAATAATAAACGCGGGCAGAATATCCGCCCGCGCACCAATACATCCAATGACATCCGGAAACCGCTTTCCGGAAGTAGTTTTCGTATTGACCCATGACGGACGAAACCCCACAGGTGTGAGCATAAAATGCCCCGCTTTGTTTTACTGGATTATTTTATCAGCCCTTGACCGGTTTGTCAAGCATTATTTTCAATCGCGGCATTCAAGCTGAAAGAATAAAGCAGGCAGCCCCCGACTTTTTTCCCCGTGCACTGCTCCATCGCAAGCCGGTACAGCGAAAGCTGTTCGCGATAGCGGTTCCATAATTCCGCCGGGTCCCGCGTCTTATCGGTTTTATAATCGACGATAATCAGGGCGCCGTTTTCCTCAAAGGCACAGTCCACCGCGCCCTGAAGCACAACCGGCTCTTTTTTCAGGTTCTCCGAAAGCCCGGGGCGAAGATCGCCCGCGGAAATTTCCACAGTAAAACGGTATTCCCTCATAACATGCCCGGACGCGAGAATCCGCTTTGCAAGCGGGCTCTGAAAGAAAGCGCGCACGCGCTCCAGATCCACGGCGCCGCCCTGCTCCCGGGTCAAAAAGCCCTGTGCAACCAGGCGCTCCAGCTCGCTTTCCGGCGATTGGGCCGCCTTTTGGTAATCGGCAAACTGCATGTAGGCATGCAGCGCCGTTCCGCGTTCCGCCGGCGTTAAGCCCGACTTGCTCAGGAAAGCGGGACGGGATACTGTTGCATACTGTTCGGAAAATTCGCGTGCGGCAAGGTCGGACGCCGCCACCTTCGCCTGAACGCCCTTCAAATCGGCAAATGGATACACAAAATCAAGCTTCTTTTCAATTTCCGCCCGAAGGGAAGCGTCCGGTGCGGCCGGGGCCGCAATTTGCGTCTGCACAACAGCTTCTGGCGCGGCTTGGGAAGCAATCAGGTGAATGCTCCAAGGTTCGCCGGACTCCGCGGTGATTCCCGGAAGCGCACCCGCCAGTTCGCGAAGCCTTCCGCCGCTTGGGTGGCGCAGGGCGCAAAGCAGGAGCCAGTCGGAAATACAGCTCGCGCTGCGCACAACATAGGGCTGTATCCGTTTTTCCGCCGTCAGGCGCGTAGCAAGCTTTCCCAGTGTTTTTGCCGCGTTTTTTACGGCGGTCACCATAATCAGCTTCTCCTTGGCCCTTGTCATGGCGACATACAGGATGCGAAGCTCCTCGCTCATTTCGTCCCTGTCAAGCTCCAGCGCGACGGCCTCCCGCGGCATAGTCGTGTAACGGGAAAGTCCGTTTTCGCTTTTCAGCTTTACGCCCAACCCCAGGGAAGGGTGCAGAAAGACGTCTCCCTTCTCCTTGTTGAATCGTCTGGCACAGCCCGCAAGGATGCACACGGGAAATTCCAGCCCCTTGGAGCGGTGGATACTCATGATTTTTACCACGTTGGCAGCCTCGCTGATCGTGGACGCCGCCGCCAAATCTGCATTGTTTTTCTGAAGGCGGTCAATAAAGCGGATGAACCCGGAAAGTCCGTTATAGCCGGACGCTTCGTATTTCTTCGCATATTCCAGCAGCAGGCGCAGATTGGCAAGGCGCAGCTCGCCGTTCGGCATGGACTGAACCAGATTCAGGTATCCGGGCTTTTCATACAAAATGCGAATCAGCCGGTCGGACGGCATGGTCGCAGCAAGGGTTCGGTATGCGTCGATATCCCTCAAAAACGCGGACGCGCGTTCATTGCCGTTCTGCGCCGATGAAACAAGCGCAAGGTAAAGCGGCGTTCTGCGCGAAGGGATACGGATATCCGCCATGTCGTCCGGCGTGAAGCCGTAAATCGGGCTCATCAGAACCGAAAGAAGCGGGATATCCTGCATTGGATTATCGATTACGCGGAGAAGCGAAATGGCAACGCCTACCTCCGCGGCCGCAAAGAATCCTCCGGCTGTATCCGCCCACGCCGGAATGCCCAAAGCGGACAACTGCTTTGCGTACTCCTGCGCGTATTTGTTGGCGCTGCGGAGGAGGATGCAGATGTCGCGGTACATCACCGGGCGCTGCTTCCCCTTGTCGGTAACGGTGGTTCCATTTGCGGTCATCTGATAAATCAGCTCCGCGATATGCCGGCTTTCCGCCGTTACCGTTTCCTCCTCATTGTCACAGGCGGAAAGATCAATTATTTCAAGCTGCGCGGCAGGTTCCTCGCAGGGCGGATAGTCCGCGCCCGCTTCCAGTTCCTCCGCTTTGGTATAATCCAATTCGCCGGTCTGTCTGCTCATCAGCTGACGGAACACAAAATTGACCGCTTCCGTTATGCCGCGGCGGCTGCGGAAGTTCCGGTCCAGAACAATACAAGCGGGATACGCATCCGCGGCGCGGTCATAATCCGGATACTGGCTGCGGCGGCGCAGAAAAATCTGCGGCATGGCCTGGCGAAAACGGTAAATGCTCTGTTTCACGTCGCCGACCATGAATAAGTTTTCTTCCCTGCGGGAGACCGCGCGGAAAATCATGTCCTGCGCTTCATTCGTATCCTGGTATTCGTCCACCATGACTTCGTCGAAATGCGACGAAAGCTCGATGGCGTCTTCGGTCGGCTCAAAGCCATCCTCCGTATCCCTTACCAGAAGTTTTAAGGCGTAATGCTCCAGATCGCTGAAATCGGCGGCACGGCGCTCTTGTTTCATTCCGTCAAGAATTTCGCCGAAACGTTCGGTAACTTGGAACAGTTTCCGCACCAGCGGCGCCAACCGCTCAATTTCCGCTTTGCATTGTTCGGAATCGGAACAGAAAAGCTCCGCCAGTTTTTTAACGGTTCCCTGTACTTCTTTGCGGCTTGCCGTCAGTTTGTTCTTCAAGGGGTCATCGCTGTACCCGCGCAGGGCTTTCAGCCGCATAAATTGAAAGTTTTTGGTTTGAAACGCAATTTTATCCCATTCGCCTGTATCGGCGGCTTCCTTCAAAGCGATAAGCCCCGCCAGGTCACAGCGGAAGGCGTCGCCGTAAGCATCCGCTATCTTCGGGTCTTCATTCATAAGCGAAAGCGAATTTTCAGTTAGGGAAATGCTGAAAGCCACCGCTTCCGCAGCATAGGAAAGGATCGTGCGTCCCCACACGGTTTGCGACGCAGGAAGACTGGAAGCATACATGGACGCTTTTTCTTTCAGCCAGCGCCTTGGAAAAGGATGCGAACGGACAAAGTCGTACAGGGTGAAAACCGTTTGTATCAGGCGGTTGTCGTCCCTTCCGGAGGAAAACATGTCCGCCAGCTCAAGAAAAACAGGGTCGTTCTGCGCGTAGAACTCTTCCAATGCGGCGGCCGCCGCGTCGCTGCGCAGCAGATTCATTTCATTTTCTTCCAGAATCCGGAAATCCGGCGAAATGCCAAGTTTATAGAAATTTTCCCGGATTAAATCGCTGCAAAAGCTGTGGATC
>JAAYWU010000328.1 GCA_012516295.1 Clostridiales bacterium
CCCTGCCCCTGCGGCAGCGGCAAGAAATACAAGAAATGCTGCGGCAAGGACGAATAAACAACGATAAAAAAACAGCGGATCGCCCGTTTTGGGTGATCCGCTGTTTTGCTTATTTTTCCGAACTCCGTGCGGCGGTCAGGGTTTTCACCAGATCGCAGACATAGTTGCTGCCGCGGCTGATTAAAATTCCGGTCAGAATGCTGCCGATATACGGGATTCCGGTTTTCATCCCCAGCATGGCCAGCATATCGACCCCATACGCCACGGCGACAAACACGCCGAGCAGAATCGAAATCAGCATTTCCCATTTAAAATTCCCGTTTACAAAAAATTCCTTCACATAGGTAATAACGCCTTCCACAACGACTGCCAATAAAAACAAACCGAAGTATTCCATTTTTTCAGCCTCCTAAAAGCATATGCATGGCGGCGGCCACCAGCGCGCCCACCACGCCCGCAAGCGTGAAATTCACTACGGAGTTCCAGCGGTCCCCCGAAACGGTTTCCAGCTTCCCGATTCTTATGTCATGATTTGAAATTTTTTCATCGTGCTTTTTCAGGATTTCCCCCATTTTAATATTGAGTTCCTCCAGCTTCTGGCTTCGTTTTTCTTCTTCTTCCTGCTTCGTTTCCAGCTTTTCAATATCTTTTCGCCCGCGGCGGCAGCGCTCGTCAATCATCTGCTGCCGCTGCAAACAGATTTGTTCATTCAGCATTTCCATGTCTACCCCTTTGAAAAGCCGTTCAGCCCAACTTTTCGCATCAACTGCGGGTAATTCCGGTAGGCGATATCCATGTCTACCCTTGTTTTGATTCCGTCCACCTTTCCGGCGTTGGTGTACTGCCACATTCCCGCCGTACCGGCAGCCGGTTCCCTTCCGTAGCGCGCAATCCACAGGTCATACCGCGAAAGGTATTTCATGTCAAGCCGGTTCTTCATCCAATCCGGATTGGTATAAAGGCATACATAATAACCCGCCTGCTCCACTTTCCTGCAAAACGCGTCCGCGATACCGGTCAGCGCTGTACGCCCCAGCCCCGCTTGCGTCGGATCCTCCAAATCGAACGCAACGGGGTATTCCAGCCGGCAGCCCTTGATGATATTCAGGAAAAAGTCCGCCTCCTTCTGCGCGTCGCTGATGGTGTTTGCATAGCTGTAATGATACGCCCCGCAAGGCAGCCCCGCCGCCACGGCATTTTTGTAGTTCCTGTAGAACATCCTGGCGGTCTGCTTCGGCCAATTCTCCCAGCCGTATCCGGCGCGCAGCATTACAAACCCGATTCCGGAAGCCTTTACCTTCCTAAAATCAATTACCCCCTGATGATGGGAAACGTCAATTCCTTTCGTCCTTTGCATTTTTCTCCCCCGATGTTAATTTATTTTATGCGAGAAAACTTCCTCTCAATACACCGGTGTTTCAAACCGGAAATTTCCCCTAAAAGGGAAAAAAGAGCAAAAAAAGAAAGCCCGCATTTGCGGGCTTTCCCTTCTTTTTATTATTCGCCGAACATATTTTTTATTTTATCAAAAAAGCTTTTGCGCTTTTGGTAGTTCTTGTCTTCCGCAACATTATCAAAATCCTGTAACAGGGATTTCTGCCTTGGGGAAAGGTTCTTTGGAACTTCAATCGTCATACGGACATACTGGTCGCCACGCCCATGGCCGCCGATGCGCGGGATTCCCTTGCCCTTGAGCTTAAATACGTCGCCGGGCTGGGTCCCTTCCCGCACCTGATAGCTTACGCGCCCGTCGATGGTCGGTACGACGACCTCCGCCCCGAGCGCTGCCTGTGTAAAGGTGATCGGCACTTCGCACCACACGTCGTTGCCCCGGCGCTCAAAAATCGGGTGCGGGCGGACATTCACATATACATGCAGGTCGCCGGCGGGACCGCCGTTGCTTCCTGCGTTTCCCTGTCCGCCCACATTCAGAATCTGTTCGTTGTCAATTCCCGCAGGAATGTTGATTTCAATGGTTTTGGATTTGCGCACTCTGCCTTTGCCACCGCAGGTCGAGCAGGGGTTGTCGATGACCCGGCCCGTACCGCCGCACCGGTCGCAGCTCCTGCTGGTCTGCACCACGCCGAACGGCGTGCGTTGGCTGATCCGCACCTGCCCGGTTCCGTTACAGTTCGGGCAGGTTCTAGCGGAGGTACCCCTTTCCGCTCCGCTGCCGCCGCAATGGTCGCAGGTGTCAATCTTCTGGAAAGTAATGGTTTTCTTACAGCCCTTCGCCGCTTCTTCAAAGCTTATGTTCACGGTGGCTTCGGTGTCGCTGCCTCGGCGCGGCGCGTTAGGGTTTACGGTACGCCCGCCAAATCCGCCGAATCCGCCGCCGAAAAAGCTGTTGAATATGTCGCCCAGGTCAATATCGCCGGTGAAAGGGCTTCCTCCGCCCGTGCCGCCGCCAAAATTGGGGTCTACACCCGCGTGACCGAATTGGTCGTACCGGGCTCTTTTATCCTTATCGGAAAGCACTTCATATGCTTCATTTAACTCTTTAAATTTCGCTTCCGCCGCTTTGTCCCCCGGGTTCAGGTCGGGGTGATAGTTCTTCGACAGCTTGCGG
>JAAYWU010000329.1 GCA_012516295.1 Clostridiales bacterium
CCGATTCCGCGAATCGGTGGCTTTATCAGTATTGGGGATATTCTGCTCGGCCTTGGGACAGCCTGTTTTATTGTCCAAACATTGGCTGATAAATTGAATAATAAACACCCTGAATCATTTGTCTAATTCTGCATAATAAAAATTTCCTTGAAACATATTGCTGGTTTATAGTATAATATATATTATTGTTCAGGGTATGCCTTAAAATTTGTTTAAAAAGTTGAATGTGAAAATGGAGGAGAGAGCATGGAGTATCCGTCGCAGACAAAACAGCAGTTGGCGAATTCACTAAAAGAACTGATGGGCCATACACCGTTCAATAAGATTACTGTCCATAATGTAACAAGTAACTGCGGTTTAAATCGCCAGACTTTTTATTATCATTTCAAGGATATGTATGAACTCCTGACCTGGATCTACAGCAATGAAATCTTTAACCAGGTGGTTGAGGAACGGGATGAGCCGTGGGAAGCGGCGGTGGTGAAGGTCATTCGGTATTGCAAAGCCAACCGGGCCTTTTGCAGAAATACCATACGTTCCATCAAAAAAGAGTCGATGGAGGGCTATTTGCAGCCGATTGTCCGCAATTGGGTGGAAAAGCTGGGAATCGACATTGCAAACAGCAAATACATAAGCAAGGAAGACGCAAAATTTCTCGTGGACTTTTTCACATCAGCCTTTGTAAATTATGGCATTCAGTGGATCAGCCGAGGAATGCAGGAGGATGAAGATTTTATTATTGGGAAAATAAAGGCGCTGCTTCGTATTATTTATCATGGCGCCGAAAAGCAAAAACGAATTGCTATTTAACGAAAACCCCGTACATTTTGTACGGGGTTTTTTATTACGCAATCGAAAAATTTTGTTAATGCTTACTAAGTCAAATGAATCAAACATAGAAAAATTACCTAAAAAAAAAGACATGGTTTACAAATATCACTAAAAAGATTGCATGGTTTATATAATATTTATCACATCTAAACAAAGCGAAAGAATTGTCTAAATACAAATGGGGGTCGGGGTGTTATGATATACGCATAGATGGTGATGCGGTGAAAACCGGAAAACCAAAGTTATGGGAAGGTGCCCTTTGGGGCAAACAAAGATACAATTACTGTATCGGAAAAACATTTTAGGGGAGGTTTTTTTATGGCCAAGTATGTAATGGCGCTGGATGCCGGCACAACGAGTTCACGTTGTATTCTTTTCAATGAGAAGGGTGAAATGTGCAGCGTGGCACAAAAGGAGTTCACACAGTATTTCCCGAAGCCAGGCTGGGTTGAGCATGATGCAATGGAAATTTGGTCCACCCAGATTGGTGTTGCTCAGGAAGCAATGCTGAAGATTGGTGCCGTAGCTTCCGACATCGCGGCGATCGGTATTACCAATCAGCGTGAAACCACGGTTGTGTGGGACAAGAAAACAGGCGAGCCTGTTTACCACGCCATTGTTTGGCAGTGCAGACGTACATCAGAGTACTGTGACTCTTTAAAGGCAAAAGGCTTAACAGAAACTTACCGGAAAAAGACAGGTTTAATGATTGATGCCTACTTCTCGGGCACAAAATTAAAATGGATTCTCGATAATGTTCCGGGCGTAAGGCAAAGAGCAGAAGCCGGTGATTTGCTGTTCGGTACCATTGAAACATGGCTGATCTGGAAACTGACAAAGGGCAAGGCCCATGTCACCGATTATTCCAATGCTTCCAGAACCATGCTGTTCAATATTACAGAACTGAAATGGGATAAGGAAATCCTTGCCGAACTGAATATTCCGGAATGCATGCTCCCGACTCCGAAACCGTCAAGCTGCGTTTACGGCGAAGCGGATCCGTCCTTCTTCGGCGGCCCGATTCCGATTGCCGGCGCCGCAGGTGACCAGCAGGCTGCGTTGTTTGGCCAAACTTGCTATACTCCCGGCGAGGCGAAAAATACATACGGTACAGGCTGCTTCATGCTGATGAATACAGGTGAGAAGCCGGTTTACTCCAAGAACGGCTTGGTTACCACAATTGCATGGGGTCTTGACGGCAAAGTTAATTACGCACTTGAAGGTTCTATCTTTGTAGCCGGCGCTGCGATTCAGTGGCTGCGCGATGAAATGCGTCTGGTAGATTCTTCACCGGATTCCGAGTACATGGCAACGAAGGTTAAGGATACAAACGGCTGCTATGTGGTTCCTGCGTTTACCGGTTTGGGTGCTCCGCACTGGGATCAGTACGCCAGAGGTACAGTCGTTGGCATTACCAGAGGCGTGAACAAGTATCATTTCATCAGAGCTACATTGGAATCCCTTGCTTATCAGACCTATGACGTACTGAAAGCAATGCAGGATGACTCCGGCATTACGCTGAACGCTCTGAAAGTTGACGGCGGTGCTTGCGCGAACAACTTCTTAATGCAGTTCCAGGCCGATATCATCAATGCTCCTGTCCACAGACCGGTTTGCATTGAAACAACGGCGATGGGTGCTGCTTACCTGGCAGGCCTTGCGGTTGGCTATTGGGCAAGCAAAGAAGACGTTATCAAGAACTGGCAGATTTCCAAGATCTTTGAGCCTTCCATGGACAGCGCTCATCGTGAGGAAATTATCAAAGGGTGGAACAAAGCTGTTAAATGCTCTTTCGGTTGGGCGAAAGAAGACTAATTCGTTCGAACATTGAAAAGCGAGTAAAACAGTTATTCTAATCCGGTCCCGCCGGAGGGCGAGCCCATCCACGGGACCGGTAAAAAAAGATTGAGGTGTATTGATATGTTACCTTATTTAGCTGAATTTTTAGGTACGGCTCTGTTGGTTCTCCTGGGCGATGGCTGCTGCTGCAACGTAAGCCTGACAAAATCCGGACAAAAAGGTGCCGGTACCGTTCAGACCGGTATTGGATGGGGTCTCGCAGTTATGGTTCCTGCTTGCATTTTTGGTGCGGCTTCCGGTGCCAGCTTTAACCCTGCGCTGACCATTGCCTTAGCAGCAATCGGAAAATTCGATTGGGCTATGGTTCCCGGCTATGTTGTTGCTCAAATGTTAGGCGGCTTTGTAGGTGCTATTATCGTTTATATTACCTTCAAAGATCACTTTGATGCCACAGAAGATGGCCCGACAAAGCGCGGCGTTTTCTGCACTGGCCCGTCCATCCGCAACATCGGTCGCAATATCTTCCAAGAAGCAGTTGCAACATTTGTACTTGTTTTTGCACTCCTCGGCTTCGGCAATGTAAAGGGTGCTGCTGATGCAGGTGTTAACTACTTCTTCGTATGGGGCATTATCGCTGCTTGCGGCAGGGGCTTAGGCGGTCTCACCGGTTACGCAATGAATCCTGCTCGTGACCTTGGCCCCCGTGTTGCTCATGCGATCCTCCCGATTAAAGATAAGGCAGATTCTGATTTCAGCTATGGCCTCGTAGTTCCTGTCTTTGGGCCGATCATTGGTGGCCTTGTCGCTGCGTTCCTGTTCGCAGCCATTCCGTGGTAGGATAAACGCTATTTATTAGGTTATATTATTTGGTATACCTTGTAAATACATAGCGATAAATTCACAGAATATTTGCAGGGGCAACAATCGTGTCTGCCCCTGCATTATTTTAAAAATCCTAAATAATTAAAAGAGTGGTGTACACAAAATGATGGATGTAATTATCATTGGCGGAGGCGTTGTTGGTTGCGGTGTAGCACGCGAATTGTCCCGTTACAAGCTGAACATAGCGCTGCTTGAAAAGACCGATGATATCAGCAATGGCCAAAGTAAAGCCAATACCGCCATTATCCACGGCGGATATGATGCCAAACCAGGCACGCTGAAAGCAAAGTTCAATGTCTTAGGTAATAAAATGTACGACAAAGTTTGTGAGGAACTGGACGTTCCCCATAAGCGCAATACTTCTTTAGTTGTTTCTTTTGGGCCTGATGGCCATGCTGAACTTGAAAAATTACTGCAACAGGGAATTGAAAACGGAGTTCCGGGTCTAAGCATTATTGGACAGGATGAACTTAGAAGAAGAGAACCGAACATTGGCTCTACAGCGTATGAAGCATTGCTGGTTGAGACCGGCGGGATTGTCTGCCCGTACGAAATGACACAGGCATATGCTGAAAACGCGGCAATGAACGGTGTTACTTTCTACCGCGAAGCAGAGGTCACCGGGATTGAAAAAGTAGAAGGCGGTTGGAAAGTTATAAGCAAAGCCGGCACCTTTACAGCAAAGGCAGTTGTGAATTGCGCCGGGCTTTATTCAGATGTCATTAACAACATGGTATCTGAGGACAAGATTACGATTGTCCCCCGTAGAGGCGAATATTACATTGTAGATAAAAAATATGCGAACACATTCCATGCTTCCGTCTTCCAGCTCCCGACGAAGATGGGCAAAGGCATCCTGGTTACGCCGACCGTTGACGGGACGGTGCTCCTTGGGCCGACTGCGGAAGATATTGACGATAAGACAGATACAAGAACTACAACAGAAGGCCTTGCAAAGGTTTTGAAATTTGCAAGCCTCACATGGGAACACATTCCGATGAGAAGCTTCATTACGACTTACTCCGGTCTGCGTGCCCACTGTGACAGAAACGATTTCGTGCTTGGTGAAGCGCCGGATGCCCCGATGTTCTTCAACGCGGCAGGCGTCGAGTCCCCGGGCCTGACCTCCGCTCCGGCAATCGCCCAATACCTTGCAGAAATGATTGCTGATAAGCTTAGCGCGAAAAAGAACGAAAACTTCAACCCGATTCGCAAGGGGATTCCGAAGTTCAGAGAAATGACCGACGAGCAGAGAGCAAGAGCAATTTCCATTAACCCGGATTACGCGAAGGTTGTCTGCAGATGTGAAACAGTAACCGAAGCGGAAATCAGAGAAGCAATCCGCAGACCGGTCGGCGCAAGATCGGTAGACGGCGTTAAGAGAAGAACCAGAGCCGGAATGGGCAGATGCCAGGCCGGATTCTGCACACCAAGCACCGTGGTAATATTATGTGAAGAGCTTCATTTATCCCCGCTTGAGGTGACAAAGTTCGGAGGAAACTCCAAGTATATTGAAAGCTACCTTTTTGAGAAAGGGGATAATGAAAATGCGTAATGTTGACATTTTGATTATTGGCGGCGGCCCGGCTGGTTTAGCGGCTGCAATTTCAGCCTACGAAGCGGGCTGCAGAGATATTCTGATTCTTGAAAGAGAAGAAAATCTTGGCGGCATACTCAAGCAGTGCATACATAACGGCTTTGGGTTGCATACTTTTAAAGAAGAGCTTACCGGACCGGAATATGCACAAAGATATATTGACAAGGTGCTCGAATACGGCATTCCTGCCCAGTGCGATACCATGGTTATTAACATCACTCCGGACAAGGTTGTCACAGCGGTCAGCCGTGGCGCCGGCCTGGAACACTTTAAGGCAAAATCCATTATTCTTGCGATGGGCTGCCGCGAGCGTCCGAGAGGATCGCTTGGTACCCCGGGTTGGAGATGCTCCGGTATTTATACCGCCGGAACGGCACAGAAATTTACAAACTTAAAAGGCTTAATGCCGGGCAAACGCGTCGTTATTCTTGGTTCCGGTGACATCGGCCTTATCATGGCCCGCAGAATGACATTTTTAGGCGCTAAAGTTTTGGCTTGCGTCGAATTGATGCCTTACTCTGCCGGACTGAAGAGAAATATTGTTCAATGCCTTGATGACTATGGCATTCCGCTTCTTCTCAGCCATACGGTTGTTGATATTGCGGGAAGAGAGCGCCTGGAAGGCGTTACGGTTGCAGAGGTTGATCCGAAGACCCTGAAGCCGATTCCGGGTACGGAGCAGTATTTCGAATGCGATACCCTGCTGCTTTCGGTTGGCTTGATTCCTGAAAATGAATTGAGCACAATGGCGGGCGTTAAGATTTCTCCGGCGACGAACGGCGCCGAAGTAAACGAGAATCTGGAAACGTCGGTAGAAGGCATCTTCTCCTGCGGCAACGTTCTGCATGTTCACGATCTGGTTGACTACGTTTCCGAAGAATCCGCGAAAGCAGGTTTGAACGCATATAAATATGTACAGGGTCAGCTTCGCAGAGAAGAAGATACCCTTGAAGTGGAGAACGGATTCGGTGTTTCCGGTGCTGTGCCGCAGCATATTTCAAAGGATCTCAATGAGCCGATCACCATCATGTTCCGTCCGAGAGGCGTTTTCAAGGATGCGCAGGTTTGCATCGATGTAGGGGATGTTCAGGTGGCTACAAAGAAGAGCCGTATCCTTACCCCCGGCGAAATGGTTACATTAAAGTTCAGCCCGGAATATCTCCGGAAAAATACAAATGCTGACAAAATCACTGTTAGAGTGGAGGCGCAGCAGTCATGATAAAAGAAATTACTTGCATCGGCTGCCCGATGGGCTGCAGGATCACAGCCGAACTGGATGGAGATAAAATTCTTTCCATCGAAGGATTTACTTGCAATATCGGTAAAAAATATGCTCAGGAGGAACTGACCGTTCCCACAAGAATGGTAACCGCTTTGATGCATGTTTGCGGAACCGATCAACCCCTTTCTGTAAAAACATCGAAACCGATTGAGAAAAGTAAGATATTTGATTGTCTGAAAGAGATTTCCAATCATTGCGTGATGCGTCCGGTTCACATTGGCGAGGTCGTCATTAAAAATGTGTGCGGTACGTCGGTTGATATTGTTGCGACGAGGGACGTTGAATAAGAATACGGTATAGAGCCGTATTTAGGAATTAAAATATTTGACAGGAGGTATTTTTGTGAAGAAGCTAATTAACTGCGTCGAAAATGTTGAGCGCGAAATGATTGAAGGCTTGGTAAAGGCCTATCCGAATCATGTGCGAAAGCTGGACTGCGGAAATGTTGTGGTCAGGGCGCATAAAAAAGAAGGCAAAGTTGCGCTAATCAGCGGCGGAGGCAGTGGCCATGAACCGGCCCACGGCGGTTATGTAGGCGAAGGTATGCTTGACTGCGCTGTGGCTGGGGCTGTGTTTACTTCACCTACTCCTGATCAGATTTACGAAGGAATTAAAGCGATCGCCACGGATAAGGGCGTCCTGATGGTAGTTAAAAACTACACGGGCGATGTAATGAACTTTGAAATGGCGGCTGAAATGGCACAGGCTGACGGTATTGACGTGCAATATGTTGTAACAAACGACGATGTTGCCGTGGAAAACAGCCTTTACACGACCGGGCGCCGCGGCGTTGCCGGTACGGTGTTTGTTCACAAAATAGCCGGCGCGAAGGCGGAAACGGGCGCAGATCTGAACGAAGTCCACCGCGTAGCGCAAAAGGTTGTTGACAATGTGCGGACCATGGGAATGGCGCTTACTCCCTGCACTGTTCCCGCGGCCGGAAAACCTGGTTTCGAACTCAACGAGGATGAAATGGAAATTGGCATTGGCATCCACGGGGAACCGGGCCCGCACAAAGAAAAAATTAAAAGCGCCGATGAAATCGCCGTAACGCTTCTTGATAAGATATTGGCGGACATTGATTATAACGATAAAGAAGTGGCCGTTATGATTAATGGATCCGGCGCAACCCCCCTAATGGAACTCTTTATTGTCAATAATAAGGTTCATGATTATCTTGCCGAAAAAGGAATTAAAATTTATAAGACCTTTGTAGGCAACTACATGACCTCCCTTGAAATGGCAGGTTTCTCCATTTCGCTGCTGCGCTTAGACGATGAGTTGAAAGAACTGCTCGACGCGAAAGCCGACACGCCGGCCTTTAAAGAATAAAAATTTGGAAAGCGGCGGAGCTTTCCGTTCCGCCGCATATTCTTTATCTGTCTGCATATATATAATTTGTTAAGAATCGGGAAACATGTTGCTTTTGAAAGGAAATGTAATTATGACGGACAGTAAAAAGTTAATTGACATCATTCAAAAAATCAGCACACAAATTCAAATGGATAAAGACTTCTTGACAGAATTGGATAATGTGATTGGAGACGGCGACCATGGGATTAACATGGCGCGTGGCTTTAAAGAGGTAGAGAAAAAACTGTCTGATTTCTCCAATAAAGACATCGGTTCTATTTTGAAAGCTGTTGGAATGGCATTGGTTTCACCGGTTGGCGGAGCTTCCGGGCCGCTTTACGGTACAGCGTTTATGAGAGCAGGTGCGGCAATCGGAGCGAAAAATGAAATGGACGGCAACGATTTCCTGAAGGCAATGGACGCAGCGATTGAAGGAATCAAAATGCGCGGAAAGTCGCACGAGGGCGAAAAAACAATGCTCGACGCGTTAATTCCCGCTTATAATGCAATGAAAAAAAGTTACGAGGAAAACAACGATTTTAAAGCTGCAATTTCGAAAGGTGTAGAAGCAGCTGAAAAAGGCGTAGAATATACAAAAACCATCATTGCAACCAAAGGAAGAGCCAGCTATCTTGGTGAAAGAAGTATCGGTCATCAGGATCCGGGCGCAACCTCTTCCTGCTTGATGCTAAAGGTTATTCAAAGTTCGCTTTAAGAAGCAGGAAGGGAAATATATGGTTGGAATTGTTATTGTATCGCATAGTGAAAAGCTTGCGCAGGGAGTCGCGGAGTTGGCCGGTATGATGGCCAGCGAGGCTCCGGTAGTGGCTGCCGGCGGTCTGGATGATGGTACGCTGGGAACCAGCTTTGAAAAGATTGTTAAGGCTGTCGATTCGGTTTATTCCGATGATGGCGTTATAATTCTTATGGATATGGGCAGCGCCGTTATGACGGCGGAAATGGTTATTGAAAGTATGCCCGATCGAAAAATAAAAATGGTTGACTGTCCTCTGGTTGAGGGCGCTGTTGTGGCCGCGATCGCTTCCAGCTCAAATGAGAGTATGGAGGATATTATTCAGGCTGCACAGGAATCCGCTTCAGAGAAAAAACTCTGAATTAAATTTGATTACTCCTTTACTTATTCCATGTTTCGACACACACCATAGCAGTGGGCGCGCCAGTTCTTTGAACGGTGCGCCTGCTGCTATTTAAGCGCAATTTTTTCTTTTCATTTAAAGCTTACTATATGCGGCAGGATCTTGCTGCACGAAAATGGAATGGATAAACGGCATGAAGCAGGGAATATTACAGAATTAGGATTCACATTGAATCCTATTAAACTATAATGTAAAGGAGAGCATTATTATGAGTAAAAAATATAGTTTTCCAACAAATGTGAATGGAATATCCGATGACGATACAAAAAAGTGCAATTTTATGACAGATGCGAACTGTATTGAACAGGCGGAAAAAAATTCCGATTATAAGAAGGATGCGAATACAGATACAAGCTCGTACCAACCGAATCGTGCCGAGAATAAGCGGAATGAAAACGATAGTTGGAAAACGAGCCCGTTGGAAGCCGATACCCCGATTGATCCGAAAACCGGTTCTGATAAAAACCGCTAAAAGAAAGCCCTCCTTTTCGAGGGCTTTTCTCTTTTTTATAACGAAAACTCCCGGCATATCCGGGAGTTCAAAAAGCTTTAGCAGGTGACCCAAAATGCGAGCTAAATCTTTTCCACAATCCTCCCGTTTCGTTTTCAAAGCAAAAATAAGCATCTTCCGCGAAACAGAAGGGCTTTGGCTATAGCACCTCCCGGCGCTTGACTTTTTGAAAAACGGGTGTAAAATCGTATATAAAAACAGGTCGGGAGGATAAAAATGGAAGATTTTACGATTGCTCCGGAAGAGGAAGAGAAAATTTTAAAGAATGTTTTCAGTTAGCTTGAACCGTAAAATTGAAAGTCCTGTCGTCAAAGGCAAAGAAAAGAGCGGTTATCTATAAAAAAATAGCCGGCCAGTTTGAAAAAGGAAAAAAATATACCGAAA
>JAAYWU010000330.1 GCA_012516295.1 Clostridiales bacterium
CCGCTTTATTTGTTCCACCAAGGCACGAACATAAAAGCATACGAGTTTATGGGCACACATAAGACTGTAGCAGACGGAAAAGAATGCATGGTTTGCCGCGTATGGGCGCCGAATGCCGAAGCGGTTTCTGTTGTAGGCGATTTCAACGACTGGAAACCCGGGGTTTATCCCATGGAAAAAATCAGCGACGGCGTTTGGGAATGCTACCTTCCGTTTGTTATGGAGCAGTACCAGACTTATAAGTTCTGTGTGGAAAGCGCGGATGGAAAACAAACCTTCAAAAGCGACCCCTATGCCTATCATTTTGAAACACGCCCGGGCAACGCTTCCAAGTATTACGACATAGACGGCTATCCTTGGGGCGACAGCGCCTGGATGAAGCATAAGGCTGCGAAAAAGCACTATAACCAGCCGGTTAATATTTACGAAATGCACATGGGCTCCTGGCGTCGGTATTCGGACGGAAATACTTTTTCCTACGATAAGCTGGCTGACGAGCTGATTCCCTATCTGAAGGAGATGGGGTACACGCACATTGAGCTGATGCCGATTACCGAATATCCCTACGACGGTTCCTGGGGCTATCAGGTCACCGGATATTTTGCCCCGACTTCCCGTTACGGCGAACCAAAGCAATTCATGAGCTTTGTAGATAAACTCCACAGGGCGGGCATCGGCGTGATTATGGACTGGGTTCCGGCGCATTTCCCCAAGGATGAGTCCGGCCTTGCCCGCTTCGATGGCACGCCCTGCTACGAATATTCCGACCCCCGCAAGGGCGAGCATAAGGAATGGGGCACGCTGGTTTTCGACTTCGGCCGCAACGAGGTAATCAGCTTCCTGATTTCCAGCGCGGTTTTTTGGCTGGAGAAATATCATATCGACGGGATTCGTGTTGACGCGGTCGCTTCCATGCTCTACCTGGATTACAGCCGCAAGGACGGCGAATGTATCCCGAACAAAAACGGCGGAAAGGAAAATTTGGAAGCGGTTGCTTTCCTGCAAAAGCTGAACGAATCCGTGTTCGAGCTTTTCCCGGACGTTATGATGATTGCGGAGGAGTCCACCTCTTGGCCGATGGTTTCCAAACCGACTTACTGCGGCGGGCTGGGCTTTAATTATAAGTGGAATATGGGCTGGATGAACGATATGCTCCATTATATGTCGCTTGATCCGATATACCGTCCATTCAACCACGACAATGTTACGTTTTCCTTTTTCTATGCCTTTTCGGAAAACTTCATTTTACCGATTTCGCATGACGAGGTCGTATACGGGTAGCGGTCGCTGCTGAATAAGATGCCGGGGGATGAAGACCAAAAATACGCCGGCGTGCGCGCTTTCATGTGCTATATGATGGCTCATCCCGGGAAAAAGCTGATTTTCATGGGCACCGAATTCGGGCAGTGGAACGAATGGAATTATCAAACGGAGCTGGACTGGGGGCTTTTGAATGAAGAAAAGCATCGGCAATTGCAGTATTTTGTGAAAACGCTGAATCGTTTTTATCTGAATACCGCTCCCTTGTGGGAAGTTGATTTTACGTGGGAGGGCTTTTCCTGGATTTCCAATGATGATTACACACAGAGCGTAATTGCTTTCCGCCGGATGGATGCAAGCGGACATGAAATCATCGCCGTTTGTAATTTTCTCCCTGTTAAGCGTGAACACTATTCCATTGGGGTACCGTTTGAAGGGACCTATGCGGAAATATTTTCTTCTGACCGTGCCGAATTCGGAGGAAGCGGGATTACAAACGGAGACAGCATTCATACAGATCAAAAGGCAATGCATGGTTTTCAGCAGTCGGTTGAATTGACATTGCCGCCGCTGTCCGTCCTTTTTTTGAAATGTAAAAGGCGAAAAGCAAAAAAGACTGCAAAAACTACTGTGCTTAAGGAGAAATCCGAGAAGAGCAAGTGAATTACTAGGGAGGGTATTAAAATGTTGCCAAGACAAGAGGTAGTTGCCATGCTGCTGGCAGGGGGGCAGGGAAGCCGTTTGGGTGTTCTGACCAAGAATCTGGCAAAACCGGCAGTACCTTACGGAGGAAAATATCGCATTATTGATTTCGCGCTTTCCAACTGCGTGAATTCCGGAATTGAAACGGTCGGTGTGCTGACGCAATACCAGCCGCTTGTTCTGAATGAATATATCGGAAGCGGACAGCCGTGGGACTTGGACAGTATGAACGCGGGGGTGCGTGTGCTGCCGCCCTATCAGCGCAGCCGCAAATCCGACTGGTACAAAGGTACGGCGAATGCCATCTATCAGAATATCCAATATATTGAACGGTACAATCCGGAATATGTTGTTGTGCTTTCCGGCGATCATATTTATAAAATGGATTACTCCAAGATGCTTGCCTACCACAAGGAAAAGGGGGCCGACTGCACGATTGCGGTGTTCGAGGTTCCGCTGGACGCGGCTTCCCGCTTCGGCATTCTGAACACGAACCCGGATGGCTCCATCTATCAGTTTGATGAGAAGCCAAAGGTTCCGAAAAGCAACCAGGCTTCCATGGGGATTTATGTGTTTACTTGGAGCAAGCTTCGCAAGTACCTGGAAATGGACGAAGCGAACCCGAAATCCTCCAATGACTTCGGAAAAGACGTTCTTCCCGCCATGCTCAAGGCAGGGGAGCGTATGTTTGCTTACCGTTTTGAGGGTTACTGGAAGGATGTGGGGACGATTGACAGCCTTTGGGAATCCAATATGGATTTGCTGAACCCCAATGTTCCCCTGGATTTGAACGAAGGCGATTGGAAAATTTATTCCCGCAACCCGGTTATGCCGCCGCACTACATAGCAAGCGGCGCCAAGGTACAGAACTCGCTTGTTGCCGAGGGCTGTAATGTATACGGGGAAATTGACTTCGCCGTATTGTTCGCCGGTGTTACCATTGCGCCGGGCGCGGTTGTGAAGGATTCCATTATTATGCCGGGCTCCCGCGTGGAGGAAGGCGCAGTCGTACAGTATGCCATCGTGTCGGAAAACACGGTGATCGGAAAGGGAGCCGTTGTCGGCGCCCGTCCGGAGGACATTGCCAATAAGGACGAGTGGGGCGTCACCGTGATTGGGGACGGCTGCAACATTGCCCCCGGCGCCGTCATTCCGCCGAAGGCAATGATTGACGCGGAAATACTGGCAGAGGAGGCAGCGAAATAATGCGCGGAAACAATGTATTGGGCTTGATTTTTTCAGACCTTCACGAGGAAAGGATTCGGGAACTGACCGACAAACGCACAATGGGTTCGGTTCCCTTCGGCGGAAGGTACCGCCTGATTGATTTCCCACTTTCCAATATGGTGAATTCGGGAATTAACAAGGTCGGCGTCATTACCAAGAGCAACTATCAGTCCCTGATGGATCACCTTGGGTCGGGAAAAGCGTGGGATTTGTCCCGCAAAAGAGAGGGACTTTTCATTCTGCCGCCTTTCACAAGCGAATGTACGGTTTTTAACAGCCGGATTGAATCGCTTGCCTCTATCAATACCTTTTTGGCGAACTCCAGGGAAGAATTTGTACTGCTGAGCGACTCCGATGTTGTTTGCAATATTGACTTTACCGATGTCGTGTCCTTCCATATGAAACATGACGCGGATATCACCATCATCTACCGGACCGGGAAACTGCCGGAAAAGATTTGTGACCCGTCGGTTTACACGATCGATAAGGAGGACCGCGTGAGGGATATGCTGATTAATCCGCACACGGAAGGTGTTTGCCACTACGGCTTGAGCATGCTTCTGATGAAACGCGAGCTTCTGATGAAAATGATTGCGGACTGTGTCAGCCGGAATTTATATAATTTTAAGCGGGATTTCCTGCAAAGGAATATCGGAACCTATAAAATCTGCGCCTATGAATTCAAAGGCTACACGCAGTCAATCTGCTCGATGAATGCCTATTTTGAAGCGAATATGGCGCTGATGCAGCCGGCGGTCCGGGCAGAACTGTTCAACCCCGACCGGCCGAGCTTTACGAAGG
>JAAYWU010000331.1 GCA_012516295.1 Clostridiales bacterium
AACGAAATCACCGCGTATGGTTTAAGCCATCTGGGCGACTATGAAGCAACCGTGTTTTCGGAATACAGCCACAACCGGAAATTCGGCGAGCTGTTTGTAAAGGGAAAGGACTACGGCGAACTTGCGGAAGGCGTCGCGACCACAACCGCCCTTTTAAAACTGGGACAGGAATACAACGTGGAGCTTCCGATTTGCCGCGCGGTTTATTCCGTAATTCATGAGGGAAGAGAACCGAAAACCGTTCTTTCCGATCTCTTTCTTCGCAGCCTGAAAATGGAGTTTTGATATAGTCCAAACAATTAGTTTGACAAATCAAACATATAAATTTACAATAGGAAGAGTTTGATTAAGAAGTGCTGCGGAAACCGCAGTAATGGAAAAGGACTGATTCGATGAGCGAAGAAAATTGCACGCATAACTGTGATTCCTGCGGCGAAAATTGCCCTTCCCGCAAGGCGAACCCCGCTGATTTTATTGAGAAACCGAATCCGATGAGTAAAATTCAGAAAGTAATCGGCGTAGTAAGCGGGAAAGGCGGCGTCGGGAAAAGTATGGTAACCTCCATGCTTGCGGTTTTGCTGAACCGCCGCGGAAAACATACGGCCATTCTTGACGCGGATGTTACCGGACCTTCCATTCCGAAGGCTTTCGGGTTGAAGCAAAAGGCGATGGGGAGTGAATTCGGCCTGCTGCCGGTAAAGACCAATACGGGAATCGACGTGATGTCCGTAAACCTGCTTCTGGAGGATGAAACGGCACCGGTTGTCTGGCGCGGCCCGGTGATTGCCAATACCGTCAAGCAGTTCTGGACGGACGTAATCTGGACGGATGTGGATTATCTGTTTGTTGATATGCCCCCGGGAACCGGGGACGTTCCGCTTACCGTGTTCCAGTCCATCCCGCTGGACGGCATTGTCATTGTCACTTCTCCGCAGGAGCTGGTTTCCATGATTGTTGCCAAAGCGGTGAATATGGCGAAAATGATGAACGTGCCGATTATTGGCATCGTTGAAAACATGAGCTATGTGAAGTGCCCGGATTGCGGAAAAGCCATCCCGGTTTTCGGCGAAAGCCATGTTGAAGAGATCGCGGCAAAATTCGGGCTGAAAGTGCTTTGCAAATGCCCGATTGACCCGGAACTGGCAAAGAACTGCGATGTGGGTCTTGCCGAGCTTGCCAACGCTCCCTGGCTGGAAGCGGCTGCGGACGCAGTAGAAAAACAATAAGAATTGCTGAAATAAAGGGCTGTCCGATTGCCATGATCGGGCAGCCTTTTGGTTTTGGCTTTTACCGCATCTGGGAATCGGAAAGCCCGTTCATAAACCGCCAGGAATTGGAAAAGATAGGGACAGCGATTTTTGAAAGGAACCACGATATGGCAAAGCTCACAAACTATTTAAAGCCCTATACGTCCGCCATGCTGCTGTCCATCCTTTTTCTTTCCGTACAGGCGGTCAGCGACCTGAACCTGCCGAATTACATGTCGAAAATTGTAAACGTCGGGATACAGCAGGGTGGCATTGAACAATCCGCGCCCGAGGCAGTCAGCGCCAAAGGCTTTTCTTTTATGCAGATTTTTATGACGGATACGCAAAAGAAAGCCATGGAGGACGGTTATAAACTTGTTTCGACAAAGGGTCCCGCTGCGGGAAAAGAAGAATACATGCAAAAATACCCTCTTCTGAAAACGGAAGATATTTATGTCCGCAGCAATTTTGACCCGCAGCTGGACCGGATATTTGGGGAGTCGGTCTGGACTTTTATCAATACGGTGAAAACTGTGGCGGGGCAGTCCGGCAAAGCCCCTTCCTTATCGGGAAATACCGACGTTACAAAGATGGATATGTCCGGAATCTATGCGCTCCGGCCGGTGTTTGCCCATTTGCCCGCGGGTACGATTGAAAACGCGCGCGCACAGGCGCTGAAAAATCCGGAAGCGACCCTCCTGCAAAGCGGAGCCGCATTCAGCCGGAGCTTTTACCGGGAACTGGGAGTGAATACCGAAGCAACGCAAACAGACTATATCCTGCGCACAGGGGCGGTGATGCTGCTGATTGCGCTTGCGGGCGGAGCCGCCACCGTTCTGGTCGGCTATTTTTCCGCGAAAATCAGCGCCGGTGTCGCGCGGGACCTTCGCCGCGGCATCTTCCAAAAAGTGGAGAGCTTTTCAAACGGAGAATTCGACAAATTTTCTACGGCATCCCTGATTACACGCACGACGAACGATGTTATGCAGGTGCAGATGCTTTTGATGATGGGCTTGCGAATTTTTTGCTATGCGCCGATTTTGGGAATAGGCGGCACCTTTATGGCGCTTCGGAAATCGGCGTCCATGAGCTGGATCATCGCTTTGGCCTGTGTGATTCTGGTCGGCATGATTTGCGTGGTCTATTCTGTCGCCATGCCGAAATTCCGGGTTATGCAGCAATTCGTCGACCGTTTGAATTTAATCGCGCGTGAAAACCTGAACGGTTTAATGGTTATCCGCGCGTTTGGCACACAGGAATTCGAAAGCGAGCGCTTTGACATCGCGAACCGTAACCTTACAAATAATTCGCTGTTTGTCAACCGCGTAATGGCCTTTTTGATGCCGGCAATGATGCTCCTGATGAATATGGTCACCCTGCTGATCGTATGGATTGGCGCACAGCAGGTTGCGGACTCTGCTATGCAGGTGGGCGACATGATGGCGTTTATACAGTACGCGATGCAGATCATTATGAGCTTCTTAATGATTTCCGTTCTGTTTATTATGGTGCCGCGCGCGGCGGTTTCCGTACGGCGTATCGAGGAGGTCCTGCGTGTGGAGCTGTCCATCCGGGACCCGCTGCAGGCAGAAGACTTTCATGAGGATAAAATCGGGACGGTGGAATTCCGAAATGTATCCTTCCGCTACGAAGGGGCGGGGGAGAATGCGCTGGAGGGAATCAGCTTTACCGCTTTGCCGGGGCGTACAACGGCGTTTATCGGTTCGACCGGTTCGGGGAAAACGACGCTCATCAATTTGATACCGCGCGTCTATGACGCGACCTCGGGGGAAGTGCTGGTAAACGGGGTCAATGTGAAAAATGTCAGGCAGCGTGCCCTGCGGGCTCAAATCGGTTATGTTCCTCAGAAGGGGTACCTGCTTTCCGGTACGGTTGCCTCCAATCTGCGCTGCGGCGACCGGAATGCGGACGAAGATAGGCTGAAAACAGCCGCCGAGGTGGCGCAGGCAATCGGCTTTATTAACGAAAACCCGGAAGGTTTTGACTCGGAAATCGCACAGGCCGGCTCCAATGTGTCCGGCGGGCAGAAACAGCGCCTTTCCATTGCCCGCGCGCTGGTGAAAAAACCGCCGATTTATATTTTTGATGACAGCTTTTCCGCGCTGGACTTTAAAACGGATGCGGCGCTCCGGCGTGCGCTGAAAAATTACACCGGCGGCAGCACGGTCCTGATTGTGGCGCAGCGCGTGGGTACCATAATAGACGCGGACCAGATTATCGTGCTGGAGGACGGAAAAATTGTGGGCAGGGGAACCCATGAGGAATTGCTGAGCACGTGCCGGACGTATTATGAAATTGCTTCGTCCCAGTTTTCAAAGGAGGAACTCGCATGAGCAAGCCCGCTGCAAAGCCAATGCGCGGCCGCGGCCCGGGAGCCATGAAGCCCGAAGGGGGAAAGACCGGGCATTCGAAAGCTGCCTTTCAAAAGCTGCTTCGTTACCTGGGAAAATACCGCTTTTCGCTGCTGATCGTTGTTCTCCTTGCGGCTGCATCCACCGTCTTTTCCATCCTTGGTCCGAAAATACTCGGCAAGGCTACAAACGCAATCTTTACAGGCGTTATGAATCAGATTACCGGAGCGGGCACGGGGATTGATTTTCCATACGTTCGGAGAATTTTATTCTGGCTGATCGGCCTTTACGTTGTCAGCGCCCTTTTTTCCGTTATCCAGGGCTATGTCATGTCCGGCGTTTCCATGAAAATCACGTATCATATGCGCCGCGAAATTGCCGCAAAAGTGCACAGGCTTCCTTTGAGCTATTTTGACACCACCAGCAACGGCGAGGTACTGTCCCTGATTACCAATGATGTGGACGTAATCAGTCAGAGTCTGAATCAGAGCGTAACACAGATTGTGACCTCGGTCACGACGATCATCGGTATTTTTGCGATGATGCTTTCCATCAGCTGGCAGATGACGCTGGTAGCATTATGCGTTGTTCCCCTGTCCACGCTGTTTGCGATTCGGATTGTGGGAAGATCGCAGAAGTACTTCCTTGCCCAGCAGACGTATCTTGGCCATGTGAACGGGCATATCGAAGAGATGTATGCGAGCCATATCGTTATAAAAGCGTTTAACAATGAGGAAGAATCTGTAAAAACCTTTGACGGTTATAACGGTGCGCTGTATTCCTCCGCATGGAAAAGCCAGTTCCTGTCCGGTTTGATGATGCCGGTAATGAGCTTTGTCGGCAATCTCGGCTATGTGGCGGTTTGCATTCTGGGCGGATACTTAGCGGTAAACGGCCGGGTTACGGTTGGGGATATTCAGGCTTTTACGCAGTATGTGCGTCAGTTTAACCAGCCGGTTACGCAGGTCGCCAATATTTCCAATGTTCTTCAGCAGACTGCGGCTGCGGCGGAACGCATTTTCGCGTTTTTAAATCAGGAGGAAGAAGCCGCCGAAAGCGCATCTCCGGTCAGCCCGGAGCCGAGAGCACGGCAGGGGAGGGGCGTTCCGATTCGGGGAGCGGTGGAATTCCGGCACGTTCGGTTCGGTTATCATCCGGACAAAATCATTATCAAGGATTTTTCGGCGAAAGTGGAACCGGGGCAGAAGATCGCCATTGTGGGCCCTACCGGCGCCGGAAAAACGACAATGGTCAAGCTGTTGATGCGTTTCTACGATGTCACCGGCGGGGCGATCTTGGTGGACGGCCATGACATCCGGGAGTTTACGCGCGACGGGCTTCGTTCGCTGTTTGGAATGGTTTTGCAGGATACCTGGCTTTATAATGCGAGTATTTTTGACAATATCCGCTACGGATGGCTTAACGCGACAAGGGGAGAGGTGCTTGCCGCAGCAAAAGCGGCGCAGGCGGATCATTTTGTCCGGACGCTTCCGGACGGGTATGCTATGATTTTAAACGAAGAAATCAGTAACGTGTCGCAGGGACAGAAACAGCTCTTGACAATTGCCCGCGTGATACTGGCAAACCCCCAGATTCTGATTCTGGACGAAGCGACCAGCAGCGTGGACACCCGCACGGAAATCCTGATTCAAAAGGCCATGGATAACCTGATGCGGGGCCGCACCAGCTTTGTCATTGCCCACCGCCTTTCCACAATCCGTAATGCGGATTTGATTCTCGTCATGCAAGACGGCGATATTGTGGAACAGGGAAAACATGAAGAACTGATGCGGAAAAACGGTTTCTACGCCAGGCTGTACAACAGCCAGTTTGACACGGAACGGTAAAGGAAAATCCGCAGCATCCAAAAGCGCGGATCACGGGCTTCTAATATGGCGGGAAAATGAAAAGGGAGCGCTTCGAAACCGAAACGCTCCCGTATATTATTTTATAATAACCGGAAAAGGAAGGTAAACGCTGCGCCGAGCAGTATGGTTGCGGGGATTGTGATAAACCAGGTGATGACGATATCCTTAGCCGTTGCCCATCTTACAGCGGAAAGGCGCTTAGAGGAACCCACGCCCATGATGGAGGAAGAAATCACATGGGTTGTGCTCACAGGCGCGCCTAACGCGGTCATGACCTGAATGACAGCCGCCGCCGAAGTTTCGGCTGCAAAACCTTCCACGGGTTGAAGCTTAATCATATTCATGCCCACGGTTTTAATAATCCGCCAACCGCCAAGCGATGTCCCAAGGGCCATGGATAGGGCGCAGACCAGTTTTACCGGAAGCGGAATGCCGTCGCTTGCTTTAATAAAGCCGCCGCTGACTAACGCCATCGTAATAATGCCCATCGTTTTCTGCGCGTCATTGCTTCCGTGTGAAAAGGCCATCAATGCCGCAGAGCCGATCTGCAGCTTTGAAAACCATTTATTCACAAAACGCTGAGATGAATTCTTTAATAGAAAATACAGCAATTTCATGACAAAAAATCCGATTATAAAGCCGATGAAGGGGGAAGTGAAGAGCGGGATAATCACTTTGTCCAAAATATTCTTCCAATTCACAACCCGAAGGTCGCCGGTCACCACGATGGTCGAACCGATCAGACTGCCAATCAGCGCGTGGGAGGAGCTGCTCGGCAGGGCAATATACCAAGTAATCAGATTCCAGACGATTGCGCCGCACAGGGTGGAAGCAATGACGAACTGCTCCAACTGCACGTTTACAATACCGGACGCAATGGTATTTGCAACGTTTACGCTGATCAGCGCGCCAACAAAATTGAGCGAAGCCGACATAAGGGTAGCGGCGCGCGGGGTTAAAACACGCGTGGAAACAGATGTCGCAATTGAATTTGCGGTATCGTGAAACCCGTTGATGAAGTCAAAGACAATCGCGAGAAGAATTACAACAACCAGTATGACACTTACCATTTTGAACGATCCCTTCAAAGTCCAGCACAAAATCGGAAACTCGACAAATTTAGACACCAAAGAATAAGTATATTTTTTTTAATGGCATATGTCAAGGAAGTGAACGAATAATTCAAATTATTTCGCGAACCCAAAATTATGCAGTCTTTCCGGATTTTCCTAACTTGCTGTTTGAAATCGCCGGAACAGCGGCAGAAAAAATGCATTGCGGGAAAAGCCGCCGGCTGATTCCGCAATGCATTGGGGGGAGATATGGCTTATCGAGTGAGTCTTTGCTTTATGTATTATTTTGTGAACCGTTTATACAATGCGCAGAGTGATTTTTTTTCAATCCTTGAGACATATGAGCGCGAAATCCCCAGCTTTTGTGCCACTTCCCTCTGTGTTAAAGGATTCTGCCCGGTCAGTCCGTAGCGAAGCTCGATAATAAGCCGCTCGCGCGGGGAAAGGACTTCCCGTATATAACGCTTTAGCTGTTCGGATTTAATTTTACAGTCCAAGTTTTCAAGGATATTGTCTTCCGTTGCCATGACGTCTATTAATGTCAGCGTGTTGCCGTCTTTATCCGTATCGATTGGCTCGGTGATGGAAATATCCTGTGCGGTCTTGCGCGAGGAACGAAAAAACATCAGCACTTCGTTTTCAATGCATCTGGCCGCGTAGCTGGAAAGCCGGATTCCCTTGCTGCTGTCAAAGGTATTTACAGCCTTAATCAGCCCAATTGTGCCAATTGAGATTAAATCATCCTGGTCATTGAAATTCGCGTAGTATTTTTTAATAATATGGGCGACAAGCCGAAGATTGTGTTCAATCAGCTTGTTTTTGGCTTCCAAGTCCCCGTTTTTCATGCGTTCCAGGCATTCGCGTTCCTCCTGTGCGGTGAGCGGCCGCGGGAAAGAACCGGAACCGGTAACATGAAGAATCAGAAACAACAAGCCGGAGATTGCAAAACCTAGAACGGCACCGAACATACAGCCACCCCTTTATAGTGTTGTTCTGCCATTATATGCCCTTCACGCCTGTCTGTTGCAAGTCCTTAGAGGAACAAACCCGATAAAGCAAAACAGCGGCAAACTACATTTTGTAGTTTGCCGCTGTTTTCTTGTGCGAAATCATTCGTCAGAGAATACGGAGGTAAGGGCGTCCCAAAGCTTTACAAACAGATTTTTGATTCGGTCCAGCACGCTCATATCATTCTCTGATTTTTCCAGGTCTCCGTTCTCTCCGTTGTTGTCGTCCAAACTGATTTCCTGCGTCCGTAGAACAATTTGAACGCTGGAGGGCGCCGGATTTTTTAAAGAGGTAAAGGAAATCGGTTTCGCTTGTGAATCACGATTCAGGAGCTTATTGTCATCCTGAAATTTGTCAATCTCCTTGTCGATGGCGTCATGAATTTTATTGTTTGCGTCCCGAATGGTCGGGGTGTTCCCGATTC